>NZ_JBEZBN010000044.1:0-55177 GCF_040647115.1 Streptomyces sp. NPDC044571 | reverse complement strand
ACAAGCAGCGGAACACCGTCGAGCGCCTGATCAACAAGCTTAAGGCCTGGCGAGGCATCGCCACCCGCTACGACAAATCGCCCGAAAGCTACCTCACCGGCCTCCACCTCCGCGCCGCAATGATCTGGATCGACGACCTACTCAAGACCAACGAATGATCAGGACATCACACAGGCCCTAGCCCGCGGGCGGCTTCGGCAGGGCTTCGCGCAGACGATCGAGGAGCGCCTGGGCCGCCGGGCTCGCGGGTCCGGTGGCCCGCCAGGCGAGCGCGATGCGGGCGCGCATCTCGGGCCGGACGATGCGCAGTGTCCGGAGCTGTCGTCCGTCGCGAGCCAAGCCGGCCTCGCCGGCCGGCAGCACCGCAACGCCCAGGCCGTGGCCGGCGAGCTGCGCGAGCACGTGGGGGGCTGCCGCCTCGAAGGTGACGCGGGGACGGAATCCGGCCTGCGCGCAGCCACGTTCGAGTGCAGCGCGCACTCCGGTGCCGCGCGGCAGGCAGATCAGCGGCCGGTCCCGCAAGTCTGCCAGCGGCACACTCGTGCGTTCAGCGGGATCGAGGAGGGGATCTCCGGGTGCGACGGCGGCTGCCAGCGGAACGTCGATCACCGTCTGGAAGGCCACTCCGGGCGGGGGCGCCTCCTCCGCCGGCCCGAGGAGGGCGATATCGAGCTCGCCGGCCAGGAGCGCGGCCTGCATACGCTCCGAGGTGTCCTCGGTGAGTGCGACCTCCAGAGTGGGATGGGCGTCGTGGAAGTCGGCGAGGAACGCGGCGATGTCGAAGGCGTGGCCGGCGGCGCCGGACACCAGCCCGAGCGTGACCCGGCCG
The DNA here is from genome assembly GCF_040647115.1 of Streptomyces sp. NPDC044571. Classification (NCBI taxonomy): domain Bacteria; kingdom Bacillati; phylum Actinomycetota; class Actinomycetes; order Kitasatosporales; family Streptomycetaceae; genus Streptomyces; species Streptomyces sp. NPDC044571. Next base: position 54,348 of record NZ_JBEZBN010000044.1, on the reverse strand, counting down.
CGGAGCAGCCCCGTGTACGAGTCCACCGTCTGCTGCACCGCATCCGCCGCGGCCAGTGCGGCGCGGGCGTAGGGCAGGACTGCCCGGCCCACCTCCGTCAGGGTCACCGACCGGGCGGATCGGTCGAGCACGGGCTGCCCCAGCTCCTTCTCCAGCTGACGTATCCGGGCGCTGAGACCCGGCTGGGCCAGGTGCAGCCGTGCGGCGGCGCGGGTGAAACCGCCCTCGTCGACGACGGTGACGAAGTAGCGCAGCTGTCTGAGCTCCATAACCCAGGATTCTAGGTCGGAGCAGAAACATCTATTGGAGATATCGACCGGCGGCCCGCACGCTGGATCACATGGAGAACGTGACAGCGCGCAAGGCGACGAAGGCCGAGGTGAGGGCTGCGATCGCGACGGAGCGACGGGAACTGGCCGATGTACTCGACGGCTTGCGGCCCGACCAGTGGAACGGGCCGAGTCTCTGCGCGGGATGGCGGGTGCGGGAGGTCGCGGCCCACATGTCGATGGGGTTCCGGCTCTCGCTGCCGGCGACGCTCGGCGAGCTGGCAAGGGCACGCGGTAGCCTGCACCGTATGACCGACCGCGTGGCACGCAGGGACGCGGCCGCCCACTCAGCCGCCGAGCTCGCCGCCTTCGTACGGGACAACGCCGACCACCGCTGGACCCCGCCGGTCGGCGGGGTCGCGGCGGCCCTCGGCCACGATGTGGTGCACGGGCTGGACATCACCGTCGCTCTCGGCCTCGACCGGCGCGTCCCCGAGGACCGGCTGCGGATCCTGCTCGACGAGATCCGGCCCAGCAGCCTGAAGTTCTTCGGCGCCGACCTCGACGGCGTACGGCTGTGTGCCGAGGACCTTGACTGGTCATACGGCTCCGGCTCGCCCGTGTACGGCGTCGCCCAGGACCTCCTCCTGCTGGCCTTCGGGCGCAGGCTTCCGGCTGGACGGCTCCGAGGTGAGCCGAGCGGCCGTTTCGTCCGAGCCGCCACGGAGGGATGACCCATGGGCACCCCGATGTCGGCCGTTCATCTGCGCCAGGGCAGTCGGGGCCCGTGGCCCTGGATGTGGGAGACCGTGAGGACCGCGCCGATCCAGGCCATCACACCGCCCCACGCCAAGGGTTCGGATTCCACGAGACTCGCCGAAACGAGAAGCATCACCGCCGCCGGCAACAGCACTGCCGTCACGCCCAGACGACGTGCTCTGCCTGTTTCCGGACGTCGCGTTCGCGTGGACTCCGGCGCGGCGGAGCCATCGTCCAGCTCCGCGACCAGCTGGTCCCAGAGCGCGGATTCCCGTGCGGTCAGCTGGGTCCCGGCCATGTCCACCTCCTTGAACGCCACACAACGGCTGTGCCGGAACGCATGCCCTCCATCCCCAGGCTCATGCCATGGCGCGCCTTGAAGACGCTGGTCGCGCGTCCTCGTGGTGGGGGCGCGTAGGGGTGTCACACGGCGGGGGCTGGTCCGGTGCACTGCCGAGCGCAACGTGCGACCGTGTGCGCGCCGTTGTGACGATATGGCTGGTTCCATAACGTGCTGCGTGCCGGTCTGGCGGGGGAAGCGGATGCGCACTGCGAAGTCGCCGGCGGACCGTCGCGTTGACGGGAACCCAGGGGGACACATGCGGGAACCGGAGTCGACTCCGTGCGACAGGCCGGAGCCACAGGAATCGCTTACCCGGCCCCGGGGGAGGATCTTCCAGGCATCGACCATGACGGCCATGCTGGAAGGCGTCTACGAAGGCACGACGAGCATCGCCGAGCTCTGCCGCCACGGCGACTTCGGCATCGGGACCTTCGACCGGCTCGACGGCGAGATGATCGTCCTCGACGGCCGGTGCTACCGACTACGCGCCGACGGGACCGCCGGGGAAGCCGACCTCGCCGCGCGCACTCCCCTCGCGGCGGTCACCTACTTCCACGGCGAGTACGACTGGCGGGTGACCGAGCCCGTCGACGCCGCAGGGCTGCGGGCGGTGGTCGACACCGCGCTCCCCAGCCCCAACATGTTCTACGCGGTCCGTGTCGACGGACACTTCGACCACATGGTCACCCGGATGCTCCCCGAGCAGCACCGCCCCTACCCCCGGCTGATCGACGCGGTGGCGGGTCAGATCATCTCCACCCACACCGACCTGCACGGGACCATCGTCGGTTTCCGCAGCCCCACCCACATGCTCGGGGTGGCCGCCGCCGGATACCACCTGCACTTCCTCTCCGGCTGCCGCACGCGCGGGGGACACGCCTACGACTTCGTGCTCCGCTCCGGGCGGGTACGGGTCGACGTGGGCTACGAGCTCGTCCTGCGCATGCCACGCACGCAGGACTTCCACACCGCTCAGCTCGGCCGCGGCGATGTAGCGGGGGAGATCGAGGCGGTGCTCCAGGGCGGCCCGAAGCGGCCATAGGCAACGCCGCGTGCCTGCGCGGAATGACCGGGCCCCGCCGCAGAGGCCGGGGCGCGTGCGGGAAACGGCGGCATGAACCGGGCCGGGGGTCGCTTGTCAACCAATGTTGACACAGCAGTGTCGTCAACGTAAGTTGACATCATGACCGATGCGACCGATCTCGCCGCGCGGGCGGGCGACCGCGACCCTCGGGTCGGGTTGCGGGCCGTCTCCGCCCTACGGCGACTGTTGGAACAGCTGGAAGCCGTCCAAGTGCGCAGTGCGCGCAATCAGGGATGGTCGTGGCAGGAGATCGCGACCGAACTGGGAGTCAGCCGGCAGGCCGTCCACAAGAAGTACGGGAGGCAGTGATGTTCGAACGGTTCACGAAAGCCGCACGTGCCGTGGTGAAGGGGGCGGTCGAGCACGCGGATCGGGCCGGAGCGGTGGCCGTCACCGAAGAGCACCTGCTGCTGGCCCTGCTCGACCGAGACGACACCCGGGCGGCAGCGGCGCTCCGGGAGCTGTGCCCGCCGGACCGCCGCCCGTCCCTTGCAGCCGCCCTGGCCGACGCCAGGCGCCGGGCAGGCTTGTCCCGTGCGGACACGGAGGCGCTGGCGGACCTCGGCATCGACGTCGGGGCGATCGTGGAGCGGGTGGAGGAAACCCACGGCGCAGGCGCGCTGGCGGGCGATCGCAAGGACGCGGGGTGGCGGTCGCGGCGCCCGTCGTTCTCGCGGGAAGCCAAGACCGTCCTGGAGAAGTCCCTCCGGGTGGCGCTGGCACGCAAGGACCGGGAGATAGGCGACGAGCACATCCTCCTGGCGCTCACCACGACCGGCGGGATCGTTGCGGAGGCACTGGCCGACCATGGCGTGACGTACGCCTCCGTCGACACGGAGGTCTCCAGCCCGGCCGCCCCCTGATCGAGGTTGACCACCAGATCGGCCCCCTTGCGGGTGGGGCGGCGCGACCAGCAAGGCGCCGCCCACCGGGCTCGACGGACCCTTGTTCAACCAGGCGGACGCCGTCCAGCAGCCCAGGCTGTGGGCCACCAGCACAACGCGCACCTTCTAGCGTCGTGGCGAACGGTCCGGGCAGGTTGGGCGCTCGCCGGCCACTGGGTCCGGGCCGGGCACGACGTGGCGGTCGGCGGACGGGACATGCACAAGGCGGAGCGGCTCGCGACACGGCTCGGGGGCAGCGCGAAGCCCGTCGGTCTGCGTGCGGCGGCCGACTTCGGGCAGGTGGTAATGGCCGCGCTGCCCTTCGACGCAGGCGCGGTGGTGCGGGATGTCGGGTCACCGCCAGGCATCAGGGCCGGTCCTGGGGTGGTGTGACCTCCACCAGGCGGGGGGTGACGAAGCTCCAGCGCAGCCACAGCACTGACTCGATGTCCCAGTACGGCGCCACGGCCAGGCCGTCCGCCACCGGGATCCGGAACCCCTGGGCCGCGACGATCGCGCGCAGCGTCATGTGCACCGCGGCGAAGTCCCGGGCGGCCTTCGCCCAGTCGGGGTAGACGTCGTCGCCGTGAACGAGGGGATAGCGCCCGACGAAGGCCACCCAGTCGCCTGCGCCGCCGACTTCGAGGATGTCGGTGGCAGGGGCGGTGACCGGCAGCTGCCACGTCTGCCAGGGCCGGGGATGGAGACTCGATCCCAGGTCGAGGTACATCCGCCACATGCCCGGCCCGTCAGGCTGTGCCGTGGACGTGTAGAGCCCGAGGTGGAACGGCTTCGCACTGGGCGGAGCCGGGTCCCGGCCCGGTGCGGTGAAACGCTCCCGCGCCAGGGCTGGTTGCCGGTGGGGCGCCAGTTCGTGGGGGCTGGTGCCGATCCAGTGCTGGCGGGCCCGGTCAAGGGGCCCTCGGACGAGGCTCTCTCGGTCCCGGGCGAGCCGGCCCAGCAGCAGGCAGCTGTCGGCGATCTCGTCCGCTTCCTCCACCTCGGAGGCGGCGAGGACCGCCGGACCGCCCGCCAGAGCCGTCGTTTCGGGCTCGGTCCACCCCGTCATGACGGAGGTGAAATGGCGCAGGGCCTGGTCCGTGTCGGCGGTGACGTGCGCAGCGGCGTCGAGCTGCGTCACTCGGCGGCGCAGGATCCGGGCGGGGATGGGGCGCACGCCGGAACTCCTTCCCCGGCGGCGCGCCCGTGCACCACGGGGTTGTCCTGCCGGCGGCCGCGGATCAGCAGCTGAGGGCCACTTCCTCGCCGAGGCCGTTGCCGGAGCCGGTGGGGGGCCGGTAGCCGGGCGGGAAGACGACCTTGAAGTACATCCAGCCGCGGTAGTTGCCGGGAGAGCAGCGCACCGCCGCGTTGTTCTGGCCGCTACGGGTGTTCCTCTGCGTCCTCAGCGCGGACTGGTTGACGAGCTGTCCGTTCTTGTAGAGGGCCGCCCGGGTGGTGATCTCCGGCACCGGTGCGGTGCACGAGACCGTCACGACCACGTTGACGGTGCCTGGCACGTGAGTGGAGTTGTGCGGTCGCTGTACCTGGCCCTCGCACCGGATCACCGCGGAAGCATCGGCGTCCGAGCCGGACCTCCCGGCTTCCACGCCGCCCTCGTGAAGGCTCCCTGTGGACACGGTGGCCGGAGCGGAGTGGTCCGTCCCCGCCCCTGTCGCCGCGACGGGGGAGGTGGCGCCGATGAGCGCCAGGACCGCCATCGACGCGGCGCCGGCCGCCGTCCTCCATGTACGCATGACTGCTCCTCCGCGTTCGCCCGCTCCGGATGGGCGCGAGCACACCAGAGATGACCATACACAAAGTAATCGATTCAGCACCCACGGTGAGAATGTGTTCGAGGATGCATCCGGCCAGTCCGATACGGATGCGCTCCGCTGCTGCGGGCGGGGCCGGGACGGCCGTGCGTCGGGCTACGTCCCGCTTCCGAACTCGATCGAGCGCTGCACCCTGAACATCTCGCAATAGGCGGAGTCGTCACCGAAGCGCTCGACGACCCGGTGGTGGACGTGCTGGCGGTACGCCACCGCCCCCAACTGCCGGAAGACGTCCATGTCCAGCTGCCGCTGCGAAGCGAAGGACTCCAGGGCCTTGACCTTCGCGTCCATCAGCTTCTCCGTACCGACGAAGAACATGTTCGGCTCGAATCCGGTGCTGTACGGGGAGCGGAAGTAGCGCAGTCCCATGGCTTCCCGCATCGCCACGGCAGTCACCTCCTGCCCCGTGATCGAATGATCGAGGTGCTGGTCGTCCGGATAGTGCGTGTAGACGATGTCCGGACGCGATGCGCCGATGACCCGGAAGAGCTCGGAATTGATCCGCCCCCTGTGTTCCACGAAGCGGGTGTCGGGGACGTCGGAGAAGGTGTATTGCTCCACCAGCAGTACGGCGCCCGCGCTCAGGCATTCGTTCCGCCGCGTCTGCGAACCCTTCTCCTCGGGTTTGCCGGTGCTCAGGCAGTGCACGTGCACGCGGACGCCGCACTGCGCGTACCAGTGGATGCGCATGCCCATCGAGATCTCGGCGTCGTCCGGGTGGGCGACGACTATCAGGACGTTCTTCATTTCCCCCCTATCCGGTACAAATTCGGCCGCTCGCGTGCGCCGGTACCGGTGCCTGCGCCGAGCAGGATGTCCCGCGCCTCGGGGCCGTGGTTGAACAGCAGGTCGTAGGCCGTGAGCTCCTCCTGGAAGGGGAAGCCCGGGGTGTGTTGGGCCTGTGCGTAGCGGGGGTGGCGGTAGCCGAAGGTCCGTACGCGCACCCCCCGGGCCTCCATGACCTCGTGTTCCGCAAGGGCAGGGTCCTTCCCGGACGGCCGGCGCAGGTAATGGTCCTCACCCATGGGGTGTGAGCAGGCGAGGTAGGTGAGGGAGGGCTCGCGGCCGGACGGGATCACGGTCTCGGCGGCGCGGTGTACGACGTCGGCGAGCAGGGCGCCCTTGGCCGCCTCGGGCTCGCCCATGAGGTGCGATGCGCGCAGGTAGGGGGTGGTGATGCCGAACCCCTTGCGCGCTACGTCCGTCAATGCGTCGCACAGGTCGTTGAGATACGTCCAGGAGGCCGCGTAGACCTCCCCGAGCGCCCCCTCGTACGCGCTGAAGTACGGTGTGCCGCGGTAGATCGAGGTGATGCGGTCCCAATGGGAGGCAAGCGCCGGGGGATCCGCCAGGACTTTCCTCCGGATCGCCTCCCGGCCGCCCCGTACCGGAAGGGTGAGCCACCGGCGGACTCCTTCGTGGACGAACACCTGCCGGTTCTGCCAGTCCGATCGCGCGAACTGCACGTGGTCCAGCGACACGAACACGTCGGAGATCGCCATCTTGTAGAAGTAGTAGAGATGTCGGTGGTATCCGGGCTGGTGCACTGCCACGCGCACGGCGGTCTCCCTTTCTCAGGCGGTACGTGTGCTGCCGGGCCCGGAGTGCTGCTCGGCGGCCGGAACGGCGATCACTGTGAGGAGCAGCCCCCGGTCGGCGGTCCACCGGCCGGCGAACGTGTCGGGGACGGCCCCGGCCACCGGCAGATCCGGCTCGGCGTCGATGCCGATGGCGGCAGGCACGGGTGCGGGCGACGGCGGCTGCCCGGTAGCCGTCGCAGTGGGTCATGCTGCCGACGACCCCGCCGGGCCGGCGGGGAGCGCCCGCTTCATCAGGTACCAGGGGATGCGGCCCCTCACCGAGCCGGTCCAGAGCCTTTCGCGCACACCAGCGCACCGTGGTGAACTCCCGGCGGCGCTTGTCGGTCGCGCGGCCGAGCACGGCCCCCTCCTGGCGGAGCAGGACGGCGTCCGGGGGGTCGTGGAACGCCTCCGCGACCACGAGGGGCAGGAACAGGATGCGCTCCAGCACCCCTCACACCTCCCCGCCCGGTGCCGCGAGCCGGGCATAGCGCCCCCGGTGCCGCAGCAGCGGGCCACCGCCCGAGGAACCCGTGTGGTGCAGCCGGACGACGACGATGTGGTGGTCTCCGGCGCGGTGCTCGTCGACGACGGAGCACTCCAGCCACGCGACGGATCCCCCCAGCACCGGCATGCCGCCCGGGGACGGCGTCCACGACACGCGGGCGAACCGGTTCTCCGCGCCGGCGAACTGGCGGGAGAGGTCCTGCTGGCGCTCGTTGAGGATGCTGACGCACAAGCCGCCGGCCGCTCGGAGCTGCGGCCACGTGCGGCTCGTGAGCGCCGGGCAGAACAGGGCCAGCGGGGGTTCCAGGGACACGGACGTCAACGAGGAGACGGTCATGCCGACCGGCCGGCCCCGGTCATCGAGGGCTGCGACGACCCCGACGGTACCCGCCAGGGTCCGCATCACCTCCCGGAACCCCGCCGGGCACGAGGGGGAACCCGCGGTCACCACCGGGTCGATGCGGCCCGTGTCGACGGCGTCAGCCATCGCACGTCCTCCTTTCGTGTCGGCCGCCGGGCGGCGGCGCGGCGTGGGTGCGCACCACGAAGGCGCTGTGGAGGCGGCGGCCCTCGATGCCGCGCCAGCGGAACCTCCTCTCCCCCGCCCCGGGCCACTGGAGGTAGTGGAGGTTGCCGACCACCTCGTGCTCCCCCTCGCGCCGGAAGGCGATCTTCGAGGACTGTCCCCCGTCGAGGTGGTGGGCGGTGCGCGGATCGACGCCCGACCTCTCCAGGTCGCGGACCACCTCGACGGGGGTCATCCCGCGGAAGGAGTCCGTCAGGGGTGCGCCGTCGACGACCCGGAAGCAGAGCGTCCGACCTTCCGGCCACAGCAGGGTCCGCGCGTAGCGGACGGGCCGGAAGGGGGAGGTCCCCAGGCTCGCGTCGTACGCCGCCACGTCGCCGAAGGCCGCGTCGGCGGCGCTCGGGCCGATGGAGATCCCGCTGCCGAGATGTTCGGTGGCCAGGCCCGCGATGCCGGTCACCCGTACCTCGGTGCCGACGGCCAGGGGCCGCGCGTGAGCGGCGGCGGCCCGCAGCACGTAGCTGCCGCTGAACAGGCTCGCCCCGCCGCCCGGGTGGACGCTGCGGATCACGTGCGCGTCCCGTGCCACGCGCTGGACCACTGCGTCCACCACGCCCGCGTCCCGGGGGGTCACGTTCTCCGTGCGCTCCACGAACCGGGTGAACCCCGTCAGCGCGTCGTCCGCGTAGCGGATCGTGCAGTTGGCGGCGCCGAAGACGGCGAGCGCGCCCCGCCGGAGACTGGCCGGGGCAGCGGTTTCCTTGGAGCCGATCCATTCACGGACGGCCCTGCCCAGGACCAGGGTCCCGACTGCCGGCAGGGTGCGGAGCGACGGCCGGCCGCGGTGCACCAGGAAGGCCGGTTTGGTCACGGTCGGCAGGCTGACCGTCTCCCCCTGACGGGAGCAGAAGTCCAGGCAGGGCTCGGCCGGCTGGTGGTCGGGTTCGTCGGAGATGAAGGAGAACGATCCGCTGACGGCTGCGACGGCGTCGGCGCCGCACCGGTCGCGCAGGGCGAACCCGACCGGGTCCGACTCCACTTCCACCCGAGCCGCCGACCGGGCGACCCGCAGGGTGTGGACGTTGGCGAAATCGCCGCCGCCCAACTCCACGCTCTCCTCCTGGAGGCGGACACCGGGAGCCAGGACACGCTCCCGGGCCGCGACCCGCACCGCGAACGGGCGCTGATCGCGGGCGATCTCCTGGATGTCGTGCACGTGATAGCCGCGGGCCCTGAGGGCCGCGAGGGCCAGCCGGTCCTCGGCGTGCGGCGGAGGGGGGACGGAGAGCGTCATCGGGCGCCCGCCAGTGTGACGGCCAGCTCCTGCGGCGGGAAGGGACCCCGGTCCAGCAGGCGGATCACCGCCTCCCTGAGCCGTTCGCGCTGCTGCGCGCGCAGCCCCAGGTCGTAGGGAACCCTCGCGTTGTCCAGCCGGTACAGAAGCACCCCGGCGGCCACCGCCGCGAGCAGGGCCGCTTCGCGCGCCTCGGGCGGGCGGCCCGCGCCGTAGGCGTCGAGCAGCGCGGGAGCCACGGTGGGCAGGTGACCCGGCCAGGCCACATGGTGGATCAGCAGGTGGGCCAGTAGGTAGCCGACGTCGAAGAGCGGCCGGCTCCGGTGCACGTTGTCGAGGTCGCACAGGGCGACCCGCCCGCCGGCCAGGCTGAGGTTCTTCGGGGCCAGGTCTCCGAGGACGAGCTGCTGCGGATCCTGGGTGCGCAGTTCCTCGCAGGCCCGCTCCAGCGCGGGGTGGCCGCTGCCGCGCAGGCAGTAGTCGAAGGTGTGCTCGCGGAACCACACGTCGCCCTGGGACCGGATGGTGACGCGGACGTCCTTCGTCGCCCCGTGGATCCGCCGCACGGCCGCGCCCAGGCGCACGAGCTCGTCCGCCGTTGCGGGGCGTTCCCGCAGGTGGTCCTCGTAGGTCCGCCGGTCCTCGAACACGTCGGTCATGACCATGGCATGAGCCTGCGGGTGGAACGCCAGGACGCGCGGAAACGTCGAGGGCACCAGCGCCCCGTACACGTCGAGGGCCCGCCGTTCGTCCGCGATGTACGCGGGATCCGTACGCAGCGACGGAATGCGGGCGAACACGGCCGTGCGCACCTTCAGGACGACACTGCCGCGCGGCCCCTCCACCCGGAACACGTGGCTGACGTTGCCGCCCTTCAGCCGGCCGATCGCGGTGACGGGGCCCACGTGGGCCCGGCAGTCGGCGAGGACGTCGGGCAGCGCGTCGCCCAGCAGGTCGGCGGGGGCCGGCAGGACCGTCGCGGGTTCCCGTCCGAGGAGGCCGGTCACAGCGGTACGTCCATCAGGTGGGGCGCGCCCCCGCCACCCCGGCGGGGGCCGGGCCGCATGGCCCCGTCGCCCTGCTCGCGAAAGTCCAGTCGGGCGATGGAAGGGCCGCCGACCCACTGCCGGGCGGCGGACAGGTAGGCCCCCGCCATCAGCGTCGAACCGCGCCGGTGGTCCACGAGTTCCGAGGACATCTCGGCGCGACTGCGCCGGCCGTTGACGTACTCCAGGAACTCCTCCACGGCACGGCGCCGGGAGGAGGACTGTGTCGGTTCCTCAAGGCCGGATGCGGACACGGTCGTGAGCGCGTCGTAGTCGAGCGTCTCGTACTTCTTCCAGCGCGATTTGAAACCGCTGTTGCGGAAGACGTGCACCTCGATGTGTCCCTGGCTGCCGATGCCGTAGGCGTCCCCGTCCTGCTCGTCCCCGCCCAGGGTCTGCAGCGAATGGAAGTGGATGGCCTGGAAGGGTCCCTGCTGCAGGATGTGGCTCTCGTGCCGGACGCGGCCGTTGCCCTTGTAGAGGTTGGCGTGGGCCGGGGCGAAGCGCCCGCGCTGCGAGAAGCCGTTGTGCACCAGGTTGATGCTGCCGAGCGTCATGGTCCGGCCGCGGCTCTTGTAAACCATGGAGACGAACGCGTCGACCTCGCCGAACGACTCGGTCGCCGCGATCAGTTGTTTCTGCGTGTACGGATTGGCCTCCTCGAACTCGGGGAAGAGCCGCGCGTAGTCGTCCAGGTCGAGCTGCGCCAGGAAGTCACCGGGCCGGCTGAAGTTGGCGTGCACCTCCACGCTGTCGAGTTCCTTGCCGGGCGTCTCGCCCGCCCGCAGCAGCCAGGGAACGATGTCGAAGAAGTGGTAGCCCGAGTGGGCGCACTTGCCGTAGCCCTGGTCGAAGGAGTGGTAGGAGATGTCTATGAGCTCGTTCGGCATCCGCCATTGGCCGTCGCTGTGGAAGGACTGCACCGAGGTCACCGGGCAGTTGGTCTCCTCAGCCATCTCGGCGATCAACTCCCTCATCCTCAGGAAGGCCGGGTGGTGGCGGCGTTGGCACTGCACGGCGACCAGGACCTCGGGGTGGACCCGGCGCACGGCCTCGTAGCGGTCGAGCACCTCGTCGAAATCGGTGAGGATCGAGGCTGCCCGGTCGGGATCGACGGAGCAGTTGACGTGCACACTGAGCGGCTTGTCGAGCAGCACGCTCAGCCCGCGGTCGAGCGCCCAGTGGGTGTAGACCATGTGGAAGGCCGGTTCGGTCGAGACGACGACCGCGTCGATGGCGTGCTCGTGCACCAGCGTGTCGAGGGTGTCGCGCACCGCGGCGGGCAGGGTGCGGCAGGCCGGGTCGAAGGGGGTGATGAAGGTGACCGGTATCCGGGTCCCGACCGCGGCGGCGTTGAAGGCCGCTATGTCTTCGGCGGCATGGGTGAGGTCGACCCCGATCACGGTCCCGACGAGACCCGCCGCCCGGCCGGCCGCCAGCGTCGGGAGATGGTTGCGGCGCGCGTGGGGACCGATGCCGACCACGAGGAAATTCTTCACGTTGCCTTCCTTGGTGACCTATGACTCGCGCCCGGTGAGTTCGAGGTTTCGGATCTCTGCCATGACCCGGCCGGCAGGATCGGCCAGTGTCACGTTCAGCTGTTCGTCCCCGGCATCCACGAGGGCCCAGCCTTCGGACGGACCGTCGCCGAGCGGGGCATGGACCGCCAGTTCCCCGACGGCCGTGGGCAGGCCGCCCGCGCGGGATCCCGGGTGGAAGACCAGCGTCTGGAGGGCGAGGTCGAGGAGGCCGACACCGAGGAAGGACGGTCCGCGGACGTCAGCGGTCCAGTCCGCACCGGCCTGTAGCCGCGCCAGGTGCAGTGCGCTGTCCTTCCCCCGGCAGCAGGAGACGATCTCGCGGAAGGCCGGCCCGTAGTGGATGCCCTGGGTGGCGAACTGCTCCGTCAGGCCTGCCACCGGCACCGGCTCGGACTGCGGGAGGTCGGTCTCGATGCGGGGTGCGGGCCGCTGTCCGGTCAGTGGATGCACGTCGGCGCTCGCGTGCTCCAGTGTCACCGGGATCCAGCCGTGGTCGGGCCGCACCGGCGAGCTCTCGACGCTCACGTGCAGGCTGCCGTCCTGCTGCCGGACCAGTGTGGTCCGCAGTTCCCTGGGCCGGTCGGGCGCCAAGGTGAGCGGCTGGTGCACCCGCAGCCCGCGCAGGGTGAAGCCGCCGGTGTCGTCCAGGCACGCGGCCGCGGACTGGCACACCAGTTCGGCGAAGAAGGCCAGAGGGACGCGCACGTTCCCGTCGACACGGTGGTCACCCAGGGCGCCGTCCAGTTCCGGCTGATAGGTCCACCGGGCCTCCCAGCGGCCGGGGCCGGTCTCGTGGCACAGGTCCACCAGCCGCCCCTTGACCGCCCTGGCGGAGCTCCAGGGGGCCGTGGTGCGGGTGACCGCGGTCTCCTCGGGCATGTCGCGGTAGCCCAGGGTGAGGCAGGTCGGCACCCTGCCCGGACTGCGCAGCAGCGCCCCTGCCCAGGCCAGGCCCTCGGACACCTTCATGAACGGGATGTCCCTGCGCTCCAGCGCGGCCCGGGAGGACGGGCGCACCGCCATCCCCACCTCCGCCCAGGCGGGCCAGGCCACCGACCGCACCCGGGCGGCGGGGAAATCGGCCGCCAGCCGGTGGGCCGCGGTCCCCAGGAACTCACTGGCTCCGGCGTAGTCGATCTGTCCCGGGTTGCCGTACGTCCCTGCGGCCGAGCCGAACAGCATGATCAAGCGGGTCTCGTCCCCCAGCACCGGGCTCAGGTTGTACAGGCCGCCGGTCTTGACGGCGATGATCCGTTCCCAGGACTCCCGGGTCTTCCCGCACAGCGGCTTGCTCGTCTCCACGCCGGCGCCGTGCAGCAGGGCCTGGACCGGGCCGCCGGCCCTGACCACCTCCTCGGCGAAACGGCGCGTGGCGCGGCCGTCCGTGACGTCCAGGCACCGGTATTCGGCGCGGGCACCCAGGTCCCGCAGATGGGTCACGGTCTGCAAGACCTCCAGGGAGTTGGCGATCCGCGCCCAGTGGCGTTCGAAGGCGGGCGGCAGCAGCGCCGGGTCGTCGCGGCGCATCGCCGCGAACTGCCGCCGCTTGTGCCCTGCGAGTTCCTCCGGGGACATGTGCAGGAGCTCGTCCCGGTCGCCGACCCCGAGGGCCGCCTTCACATCCACCAGGTCGGTGGTTCCGAGCAGCACGTAGCGGCACGGCACCTCTTCGGCCATCATCCGCACCACCCTGGCCGTCACCCCGCGCCCGCCTCCGGTGGCCAACACCGTGTCACCGCGCTCCAACGGCAGGCGCCCGTCCGCCCCCGGCACGTCCGCGGGCTGCTCGTAGGCGGGGACGAGCGTGGTGGTGTACGAACGGGACCCGGCGAGCCCCAGTTCCACATGGCCGTGCGCGGTGTCCGAGGCGAGCTGCAGCAGCCGGTCCACGGCGGTCCCGGCGGAGACCGAGGCGCCGACGTCGAGCACGACCGTACGGATCACCGGGATCTCCACGTGCAGGGCGCGCACCGCCCCGTGCAGTAGGCCGGCAAGCGCGTCCCCGGAACGGGCGCCGGAGAGTCCGAACCTTCCGTCCGCCCGGGTGACCACGGCGAACCCGCCGGAGCCACGCTGCACCCAGCGCCGCCCGAGCTCGGACAGGGTGTGGAACAGGGTCCGTGACATCCCGTGCGCGTAGAGGCCCTCTTCCGGGCGGAACTTCTGCTCCGGGCGTGCCCTCCCGGTGTACCCGGGCAGGAAGAACACCCAGTCCGGCAGCGGTCCGGAGGCGAGGCGTCCGGCCAGTTCCTCGGCGCCGAGGAGCCGGCCGCAGTAGCCCGAGGCGTTCGCGCGTACCGTCTCGCGCACGGTCACCGCCTCGGCCTCGGCCCCCGCCGCGGCAAGCCGGTCCAGCGTCTCGGCGGCGAGGCCGTCGCCGTCCGAGAGCACGAGCACCCGCCTGCCGGACAGGTCACGGCGGATCGGACGCGGCTCGGCCGGCGTGGCGATGGGGATCATTCCGATCATGGTGCGACCTCCCTGGTGGTCACGGCGCGGACCGGGTCGGTGTCGGTCAGGCCGATGGCCCACAACTGTGCTGCTGCACGCTCCAGTTGCGTCAGCTCTCCGCCCTTGGGGTGGAGCAGGTGCACGACCCGTACGCCCTCGGCCGGCGCGCCGAGGTTCTCCGTGACGAGCGAGGACAGGGCCCGCTTGGGACCGGTCTCGACGAAGACGCGCGCCCCGCGGTCGTAGGCGTCGCGGATCATGGTCTCGTAGTAGACGGGGAGCACGTACTGGTCGGCCAGGCTCTGCCGGATCCGGTCGGGCTCGGCGTCCTGCGGGTAGGGGCGCGAGGTTCGCGTCTCGTAGACCGGCGCCGACGGTGCGGCGAGGGGGACGGCGTCCAGGAACTCTCGGTATTCCGGGACGGCTTGCCTCAGCAGCGGCGAGTGGAAGGCACGCTCGATGGGCAGCGTACGGCCCTCGATCCCCTCCGCGGCAGCGCGTCCGAGGACGCGGGTGATCGCGGCGGCCCGTCCGGCCAGCACGATCTGCCGCCGGCTGTTCCAGTTGGCGATCACGACGTCGGACTCGTCCTCCCCGATCAGCCGTGCCCCCTGTGCGGCGGAGGTGAAGAGCACGGCCATGCTCTGGGAGGGGCCGCCCCGGGCCCGGCCGGCGATGACGCCCCGCCGGTGGGCGGTGCGCAGCGCGTCCTCGAAGGAGAGGGCTCCGGCGGCCGTCAGTGCGGAGACCTCGCCGAAGCTGTGGCCCAGGTGGAAGTCGGACGGCACGCCGAGGGCGGTGAGCCAGTCCCCGAGCACGGTACTGACCAGCAGGGTGGCGACCTGGCAGTTCTCGGTCCGCGACAGCCACGCGTCGCTCGCCCCGGGTTCCGCGTGCCAGAACCCGTCCAGTAGTCCCGGCAGCTCTGCGGTGAGGGCCTCGGCCGCTGCGCGCAGCCTGGTCTCCGCGCCGTCCACGGCCCGGGCGGCGTCCCGCAGCATTCCCGCGTACTGGCTGCCCTGGCCGGGATAGAGCCGGCAGACCCGGCCGGGGGTCACGTCCGTGCGGCCGGTGAACACCCCCATGGCGTCCCATTGCGCGGGGGTCAGCGTTCCGGGTCCGGTGGCCAGGTACCGTCGGACCCGCTCGCGCAGCACCTGGTCCGCTTCCGGGCCGGTGCCCGTGTGGATCGCGAGCCGGTGTGCGTGCTCCGCGGCCGGGGCCGGCGGGGCCTCACCGTGCTCGGCGAACGTGGTCAGCGCGCTGAGCATCTCGGCGGAGCCGGGGGCCGTCCAGACCGCGGTGTGCGCCGGTTCCGCCTGCGCCACTGCGGCCCGGCCGACCGACCGTGGCCCGGGCCGGGGAGGTACGTACTCCTCCAGCACGGCGTGGTAATTGATGCCCCCGAGGCCGAAGGCGTTCACGGCGGCGCGGCGCGGGGCCCCGTCGCGCGGGGCCGGCCAGGGCTTGGACTCGGTCAGCACCCGGAAGCGGCGGCTTTCCAGCTCCAGCGCACGGTGCGGAGTCCCGAAGCCGGGGGTGGGGACGAGCTCTCCCCGCTGGAGGCAGAGGACGGTCTTGATCACGGAGGTCATGCCCGCGGCGGCCTTCTGGTGGCCGACGTTGCCCTTCACGCTTCCGAGGAAGACGGTCTCCTTGTTCGCGAGGGCCCCTGACAGGGCTTCCACCTCGGACAGGTCCCCGAGCGCCGTCGCCGCGCCGTGTCCCTCCACGTAACTGATGCCCGCCGGGTCCAGGTTCGCCCCGCGATAGGTGCGCTCCATCGCGAGCAGGCGTCCGGCGGCGTTGGGAGCGAGCAGGCTGCGCCCCTTGCCGTCACTGCCGCCGCGCACCTCACGTACGACGGCGAGGATCGGGTCCCCGTCGCGTTCCGCATCCGCCAGCCGCTTCAGGCACAGCAGACCGGCGCCGCCGCCCATGATGAACCCGTCGCCCTGGTCGTCGTACGGACGGCCCGCTCCGGTCCCGCTCAGGGCCCGGATCGAGGCGAGTGCCGAGTGGTTCACCAGGCCCACACCCATGCCGACGGCTCCGCACAGGACGAAGTCCAGCGTGTGCTGGCGCAGCTCCTGCAGGGCCAGCGACAGTGCGGCGAGCCCGGTGGCACAGGCCGCGCGTACCGCGTAGCTCTTTCCCCTGAGGTCGAAGGAGCTGGCCAGCGAGGAGGCGAGGGTCGAACCGAAGCCCGCCACCGAGGTGTCCTGGTTCACGGCGTGCAGGTCGAGGGCGGGGTCGTTCCACAGCTCGTCGCGCAGCACCTGCCAAGGGGCCTCGATGCCGCGTGCGCGGGCGAGGCCGCGCAGCCGGCGCAGCCACGGCATGAAACGCAGGGACTGCATGAGTTCGAACTCGCGGTCCGAGTCGGGTAGTTGACCGATGATGCAGCCCGCACGGGTGGGGTCGACCGATGCCGTCGCCTGCTCCACGGCGGTGGCGAGGTTGGCGGCGCACGACAGCAGGACGAGGTACTCGTCGGTCAGGTCCGGCACCTGCTTGGGCAGGATGCGGAAGCGGGCGTTGTCCACGGTGCGCGGGACGTCGGTGAGCGCCGCGTTCTGCAGGTACTCCGCCTGGCGTTCCAGACCGGCATCGTCCAGGTCCCGTTCGAGACCGGGCACCCGTACCCGCAGGTCCCTGCTGCTGGGCCGCCCTGCCCGGAGGTTGCGCCAGAAGGCGTCCGCGTCCGCGGCGTCGGGTTGGACCGCCTCGACCGCCGTGATGGCGATGGGCACCCGCTGGGGACGGCGCGCGGGCTTGGGCCGGGTCGTTCCGGCGCTTTGCCCCTCGGGCTGTTCGAGGAGGAGGTGGTAGTTGATGCCCCCGTATCCGAAGGCGCTCACGCCGATCCGCCACGGCCGGCCCGGCACCCGGGCGAGCGGCTCCGCCGAGCGCTGGAGCCGGAGCCGATCGGCTGCCTCGGCGGCTTCCGGCCTCAGCTCGTCCACGTTCACCGTCGGAGGCAGGTGGCCGGAGCCGAACACGAACAGGCCGCGCAGCATCCCGACCAGGCCGGCGCTCTCGACGGTGTGGCCGACCAGGCTCTTGGCGGAGCCGAAGGGCAGCGGACGCGGGCGCGGTACGGAGCCGTACGTGCGGGTCATCGCCGCGAGTTCGGCTCCGTCACCGGCCTGGGTGGAGGTGCCGTGGGCTTCCACGTAGTCGACGTCCTGCATACCGAAGGGCATACCGTCGAACGCGCCGCGGATGGCGCGCTCCTCCGCCTCGGCACTGGGGGCCCAGGTCGAGGTGGTGCGTCCGTTGGCGCTGTGCCCGATGCCGCGGATCACACCCAGCACGGGCCGGCCCTCACGCCGGGCGTCCGACAGCCGCATCAGCAGCATTCCCACGCCGCCTTCGCCCGGCACCAGGCCGCCGGCGGCGGCGCCGAAGGGGAAGGCTCCTTCCGCGGACAGGGTCCGGGCGGCGCTGTTCACGACGAAGATGTCCGGGGTCAGGATGCCGAGCGCCGTCACCAGCGCGGCATCGAACTCCCCTTGGTGCAGTCCCATGCAGGCCGAGTGCACTGCCGCCAGCGAGCTGCCGCACGCCGCGTCGATGCCGTAGTGGGCACCGCGGAGATCGAAGTAGTTGGCGATGCGCCCGCCGATCGTCCCGGACTCCCCGTTGAGGGCGAGGTCCTCGCGCTTGTCGGCGTACCGCTCCCGTTCCCGCTCCTGGACCTCGTCGAGGACGTTCGCGAGGGCGGGCTCCCGGCGGCGCACGGCGGCCGCCCACCGCTCGGCCTGCACTTTCATGTTGGCGTTGACCCGGCTCGTGGAACCGCCGGCCACATTGGCGACGATCACGGCCGTCTCGTCCTTGGGCAGCGGGCCGCTCCGCTCGGCCCGGCCGATGACCCGGTGCGCCAGTTCCATGCCGAGCGCGTGGACGGGGTCCATCCGCTCGATCACCCGGGGGGCGATGCGGAAGGTGCCCGGATCCAGCTGCCAGGGGTCGAGGAACCCTCCGAGGTCGGTGTACGAGGTGTTCGTGTGGCCGCCGGCATTCTTGTCGTAGATCTCGCACCCGTCCCAGAAGGCCCCGTCGGCCTTCCTGATCGAGCAGACTGCGCGGCGGTTGTTCGCGTAGAAGTCCTCCAGACGGGCGGCTCCGGGAAGTCTGCAGTCGGCAGCCACGATCGCGATCGGTTCGAATTGCATTCTCTCCACTCCCAGACTGGGACGATGGACGGCGGTTCACTCCGAGGTCGAAGTGGGCCCGGCTCCGGCCGGGGCGGTGCGCTGTACGGAGGTCAGCCAGCCGCCGTCCACGTTGAGGACCTGGCCGGTGATGTAGTGGGCGCCGCCGGAACAGAGGAGCAGAATCGTTTCCGCAAGCTTCTCCGCCGGCGGCGGCCCGAGCGGCGACTCCCGGTCGCACATGGCCAGCCAGTCGTCGCTGCCGGAGAAGTAGCGCAGGGAGAGGCTGGGGAAGGCAGTGGTGCGCACCCCGTTCACCGTGATCCCCGAGGGCGCGAGTTCCAGGGCGAGCGACCGGACGAGGGCCTCGCTCGCCGCCTTCGCCGCGCCGACGACGCCATAGCCGTGCGAGGCCCGGATGGCGCCCATGCTGCTCATGTAGACGAAGCGCGAGCCGGGCGGCATCAGCGGCGACAGGTGCCGCGCCAGCGTGACGAGGGAGTACGAGTTCACGCTGAAGGTCCGCTCGAACATCGGCAGGGTGGCGTCCATGACCCGCGCCTCGGACCCTCCGGCCGCGCAGTGGACCACGATGTCCAGACGGCCGATCTTCTCGCGCACCACCTCGGCCATGGCCGCCACCTGGTCCTCGCGGGACACGTCGGCGCAGATGTACTGGGCCTGGCCTCCTGCGTCCCTGATGGACCGTGCGACGATCCTGCCGTCCACGGCGGTCGAAGCGGAGTTGACGATGACCCGGGCCCCTTGGCCGGCCACGAGCTCCGCGATCCTGCGCCCCAGGCCCCGGCTGCTGCCGACCACGAGCGCGACTTTTCCGGTGAATCCGGGTAACTCGTCCCGCATCGCGGTCAGGTCTCCGTGGTCAGGCGGCCGACGATGTAGTCGGCCATCTTCCCGATGGTCGCGTAGTCACGCATGACGAAGTCCTCGTCCATGGGCAGGCCGTACTCCTCGCGAACCCTGCCCAGCGTCTCCACCTGTTTGATGGAGTCGATGCCGAGGTCCACCTCCAGGTCCAGGTGGTCCTCGAACACCTCCGGCGGATAGCCGCTCACCTCCGCGACCAGTTCGACGAGTCGGGCCTTCACTTCCTCTACGGAGGCTTGCCGGCGCTCCGGGCCGGGGCCTTCCTCCTCGTCGGGGTCGAAGAAGTCGACCGTTGCGGCCGGGGCCCGGACGGCACCGGGGTCCGGCTCCGGGCGGGCGGCGGGCGCTGCCGCCGCTGACGGCGCCACCGCTGCTTCGGCGGCGGCGGCCGCCCCGGAACCGGTCCCGCCGGCCCGGGAGGCCTCGGCCCGGGACGCCTCGGCCGGCTCGGCCGACGCGGACGGGGTGCCGGCCGGAGCGGTTGCGGCGGCGGGGGCGGTTGCGGCGGCGGCTGCGGTTGCGGCGGGCGGGACCGCACGGGCGGTGGTTCGGGCCGGGGTCTCCTCGGAGCGCCGGTCGGCCGGCCGGCGCGGCCCACCGGGGCCGCCGATGGCGGCGAAGGTCGTCCAGGCATCGAGGAGGAGCTGCCCCCAGGACTCCGGGTTCTCCTGCAGCGAGTTGAGCATCTCCTCGTCGGCGGCGCGCAGCAGCTCCTCGCCGAAGAGCACCTTCCAGGCGAGCTGCGTGGATGCGGAGACGCGGTCGTGTATCCGTACTTCGGGCACAGTGCCCTCCTGTCGTGTGGATGGTTGCCTGACTTGCCCGGTCGCTCCGGTCCCTCTAGTTGGCCTTCCACTGCATGCGCGATCCCGCGAACCAGAGCGTGACCCCGGTGAGCCCCGCCAGGACGAGCAGGTCGATCCAGAGGCGTCCGGTCACCGGGCCCACCAGGACCTGCCGCAGCGCCGAGGCCGCGTACGTCGTGGGGCTGACATGGCTGATCGTCAGCAGCCATTGCGGCAGCCGGCTCGCCGGGATGATCACAGGACCGAAGAACAGCAGAAGCATGGTCACGAGCAGGGTGAACGAGCTGGACTCCTCCTGGGTGCGGGCCAGCACTCCGATGACCGCTCCGATTCCCGCGAGGGGAAGTACACACAGGGGGACGACCACGAGGACGAGCCAGCTCACGGAGAGACTGACACCGAGCAGCGTGGACCCGAGCAGCAGAGTGACCACGAGTGCCGGTGCGGAGAGCACGAAGAAGGCGAGGACCGTCGCCAGAATGACCATGTAGCGGCGCACCGGGAGGGTGCCCAGGAAATCCAGTGTCCCCATCGCCTTCATGAAGGCGAAGTTCTGCGCCACCTTGTTCTGGTTCTCGAACATCAGCGACAGCAGGATGCTGCCGGTGAGTACGTACGTGAGCGCTTCCTGGCCGCGCCCGTGGGCGAATGCTCCGAGCGCGGCGATGCTCATCATGGGGGCGAAGATTCCCGTGACGACCATGGCGCGCCAGGACCATCGCCAGTTGGACAGCTGCATGAGCCACAGGTCAACGAACTGGGCTCCCATTCCCGGGCGTTCAGTCTGAAGTCGCATAGTGAAGGTACAAGTCTTCCAGGGTTGCCGAGTAGAGCCGGTAGTCGACGGATTCGTGCAGCCGCAGTTCGGACAGCAGGGCCGGCGCGCGATCGCGCGGGACGGACAGGACGACGTTGTCGTCCGATTTCCAGTGCTGGGGGATGTCCGGCGGGAAGACGGGTGGCTCACCCGGAGCCAGCCATACTTCGAGACGCATGTGTTCCAGCAGTTCACGCTTCAGTTGGGCGGGCTGACCGGTCACGAGGAACCGGCCGTGGCGCATGATTCCGACGCGATGGACGATCCGCTCCGCCTCGATTGCGTCATGGGTGATGAACAGAATGGTCGTGCCGTATTCGGCGTTGGACTTCTTCAGTACTTCCCATACGTGCTTCCGGTTGACCGGATCGAGGTCGTTGGTCGGCTCGTCCAGCACCACGACGGGCAGCCGTCCGGCCATGGCGAGGGCGAGCTGCAGCAGGCGCTGCTGACCGCCGGACAGGCGGGAGCTGGACTTGTCCCGTACCGCTCCCAGCTGCCAGGTCTCGATCATGGCGTCGCGCTCCAGGCGCGCGTCCCGGCGGGTCATACCGCGCAGGTGAGCAGCGAAGTAGATGGCCTCGCCCACCTTCAGCCGGTTGAGTGCACCGCTGCTCTGCGGCATGAAGGCGACGGACCGGCTCACGTGCAGCGGGTGCTGGGAGACGGGCCGACCGAACAACCGGATCTCACCCGATGTCGAACGCAGCAGGTTGACCATCTGCCGTACCAGCGTGGTCTTTCCGGCTCCGTTGTCACCGAGGATCCCGAACACTTCCCCGGTACGGATGTCGAGCGAGACGTCATTGGTCGCGGGTTCGGTCTGGTGCGGGTAGATCTTCACGAGGTGTTCGATCTCGTATGCAAGGTCGGTCAATTGGCTCTCTTTCCGTCGGCGCACGGCACGAACGATCGCGAATCACAGTTCGTAGTAGACGCTGTGACTCTTGTCGAGGGCCAAACGGTCCTCGACGATGTGTTCGCTGTATTTCCGTGCCTGCTTCGCGTAGTGCTCGAACTTGAGCTCCATGTCGATGTTCTCGGTGGCCACGAGTCCGAATATCTGATTCGGCGTGATGTCCATCAGGTCGAAGTCCATGGCCATCAGGTCGAACCGTTCGAGCGCCAGCGTCTCCTCGACCTCGGGGTTGTAGTAGTACCCTCCCTCGATCAGGCGGGTTTCCCGGCTGCCGAAGTCCATCATCCAGGTGCGTCCGCCGAGGTCGATCTCCATCGCGATGTGCGCCGTGGACGGGCCGAAGCCCGGCACCCTCCGCTCGTGGTAGACGATGGTGGGCCGGATGCCGTGGTGCCGGAGCACCGCGGAGGCAACCAGGGTCCGGTCCGGGCAGGGACCGAAGGCCATCACGTCGCCTTCGGCAAGGATCACCGGCACCGTTCGGTTGCCGAAGGACTTCTTGAGCCGCTCCATGTCCCACACGCTCTTCGGGACACTCTGGTGGATGAGGTCCACCACGCAGAGCAGGAGGCCGGCACCGGTCTCGCAGAAGGTCGGGATCCTGAGTTCGCCGGGCATGTCTCCTCGTTCCACACGTCGTTGCCGCAGGTCATGGCCGCAGGTCATTGCTGCTGGGAGTGGCCGCAGGTCGTTGGCGCCTTCCCGTCACCCGGCGGCGACCAGGGGCGGCGCGAGCCCCCGGTGGCGCAGGAGCGGGAGCACTCCCTCGCCGACCCAATAGGCTTCCTCCAGGTGGGGGAACCCGGACAGGATGAACTCCTCGATGCCCAGGTCCGCGTATTCCTCGATGCGCTCTGCCACTTCCTCGTGGCTGCCGACCAGAGCGGTTCCGGCACCGCCGCGCAGGAGCCCGACGCCGGCCCAGAGGTTCGGATGGATCTCCAGGTCCTCGCGGGCCCAGCTGCCGCGAAAGCCCTCGTGCAGGGAGCGCATGCGGGCCTGGCCCGTCGACTCGCTGGCTCCGAGGACGTTCTGCACCTGGGCGACGTGCGCCGGGTCGAGGCGGTCGAGCAGCCGCTCGGCTGCTGCCCACGCCTCGGCAGCGGTGTCGCGCGTGACCACGTGGAAGCGGATGCCGAAGCGCAGCGTACGTCCTTCTTCGGCCGCGAGCTTCCGCATCCGGCCGATCTTCTCCGCCACCAGCGCCGGCGGTTCGCCCCAGGTGAGGTAGGTGTCGACATGGCGGGCGGCGACGGGCCCGGCAGCCTCGGACGAACCGCCGAAGTACACCCTGGGCACCGGGTCCGGGGGTGCGGCGACGGTGGCACCGCGGACGTCGTAGTACTCGCCGCTGAAGTCGAAGGGGACTCCGCTCCAGGAACCGCGCAACACCGTGAGGAACTCGGCCGTCCGTGCGTAGCGCTCTTCCTTGGAGAGGTGATCACCGAATCGGGCCTGCTCGTCGCGCTCTCCGCCCGTCACCACGTTCAGCAGGAGCCGTCCGTGGGAGAGCCGTTGGAAGGTGGCGGCCATCTGGGCGGTGAGCGTCGGGGAGATGAAGCCCGGCCGGAAGGCGACCAGGAACTTCAGCCGCGCGGTCTCCCGGGCCAGCGCCGCGGTCACCAGCCAGGCGTCCTCGCACCAGGTACCGGTGGGGGTCAGGATACCGTCGAAGCCCTGGTGCTCGGCGGCGCGGGCGATCTGGCTGAGGTAGGACATGCTCGGTGCCCGGAATCGGTCGGCGCCGCCTTCGGGCGCGTGCTCACCGCCGGCGGCCGATCCGTGCGTCCCGTGCGTACCGACGGTGAGAGACCGTCCGTCACTGGCTGTGGGCAGGAACCAATGGAATTTTGCGGTTGATCGTTTCGACATCGCACTCCGTAGAAGTAGAGGAGGCACCCCGGAGGGGGTCAGTCGCAGGCGAAATCCCCCGCGGCGCGCGCCTCAAGCCTCCGGTAGACGGACTCGTCGACAGTCAGCTGTCCCGTAGAGAGGGCCGTACGACGGCGTTCACGACTTTCCTGTCCGGGAATCCGCAGCGGCAGGCCGTCGCGCGTGACCACGCCCTCCATCGACCGGACCAGCTTCGTGTTGGCGTCCGGGAACCCGTCGAGCACTCCGCCGAAGGACGGGTCCACGGCGATGAAGGTGTACCCGGTGGTCCAGGTCGAATCGATGTCCCCGCTCATCGGAAATCCGAACAGGGACCCGGTCATGATCTGGATCAGCAGGGAAAGGGAAAATCCCCTGTGATCTCCGAACACCATCGCCGACGCAGCCTCGTTCGGGTCGGTGGTGAAATTCCCGTCGCGGTCCACGAAGGCTTCTGGGGGAAGTGCCGTACCGGCGCGCCGCGCTTCCCACAGCACGCCCATGGGTGACCGGGTGGTCGACATGTCCACCACCAGCGGCTCACCGCGGGTCGGAACGGCGTAGCTGATCGGGTTCACCCCGAGAAAGGGCGTCCGGGCTCCGGTCACCGTACTGTCGGCCCGGGAGGTGTTCATGACGATCCCCAGGAAACCTGCCCTGGCCAGGTGTCCGGACCAGGGTGACAAGACCCCGTAGCGCTGAGTGTTGATCATGCCGACGATTCCCACGCCCCAACGTCGCGCCCGGCTCTCCGCGGCGCGCACGGCGTAGTCCGCGCTGACCGGCCCGATCTCGCGGCGGGCGTCCACGACGGCGAGCGCCCCGTGCTCGCGCACCGTGCTGGGCGTGCCCTGCCGCTCACGGAAGAACCGGGATTCGAAACAGAATTTCGCCACGCCGTGCGAGTGCTTCCCCTGGGTCTCACCGAGGAGGAAATGGTCGACGACGGGGTCGACGGATTCCTCAGGAACTTCGGCGTGGCGACAAGCCTCCACCATCAGGCGGCGCACCTGTGCGAGGTCAACTCTCATATGACTGTCCAGAAAAAACGAGCAATTTTCAGCGCCCTCGTTTCTGCAATGGTGCTGCAGTCGCTCTCGCCCTCCCCGACTCCCTCACTGATAACGAGCGTCACATGCGCAAATGCACAACACAAGTGTGCGGTCAGAAATTCGCCACGGAGACGATCACGGCGGTCTCCGAGCCCCTGCTCGTCCCGACGGACGAGCGCCCCCTACGTAGGGTGAAGGGCCCCCGTAGGACGTCCCGCCGGCGAACGCGCAGCGTAGCCCCTCCGAAAACGGCCAAGCACAGACACGTGGCGCACGAGGGCAGATCGTGGCCGGAAACCACCGAGGTTGCCCTTTGGCCGAGTCACGAGGGGCGTGGCAGCACGCGTGTTCTCTGTGCCGTCGGCCCGCACTCGCCACAACCCATCAGCCCCGTTCCGCGTCCTCTTCGCAGAGCCATCTCCGACCGACGGGTGCGGAGCAGCGCCGAACCTGGAGGAACCTCATCGCTACTTTCACCCCCGGCCGTCCCGACCAGGCCGCGCGGGCCCGCCGGACGACCGGAATCGGCAGGATGCTGCTGGGCGGCGTGGCGGGTGTCCTGCTGACCGTCGTCCTCATGACCGTTCTGTTCCTCATGACCGTTCTGTGGTGGCCGCGGACCGAGGTGACGTACCGCAGCAGTGCTCCCTCAGCGATCGTCTACGACCGGTCACCCTACTTTCTGGCGCTGGTGCACTCTTACAGCCTGTCCGGGCGGGACGCCTACAGGCTCGCGATCGGCAGGTCCCCCACCCCGTCCTACGGACACTGGGTGGACGTCGACACCGCTCTGGGCGCCGGGGGAATCGAATCCACCACATGGAGCGACTCCGGTGTACGCGTCCGCTTCCCCACCGGCCACGAACTCTTCGTCCCGGCCCGCTCGTTCCTGGGCGGCAGGTGACCCCGAGAAGCCGTGGATCCGTTATCGGGCGTCGCGTATCCCGAGAACGTACGCCGCAGTCAGCGCAACGGCGCGGTCTTCGTCGTGCGACAGATCCGCGAGGGCACGTGACGCCGTGCTCCCCGGGATGTCCGCGAGCGCCTGGGTCAGCCGGCTGCGTACAGAGGGTGCAACGGTGCCGTGGGCGAGGCGGTCAACGAGCCGGGTGGCGATCTGGTCCGCCACACCGGGGCGAGTCGCCAGCGCGCTCAGTGCGTCGGCTGCATCGGCGTCGTTCGTCCCGTCGACGATCATGTCGATGAGCGTGGGGACCGCGTCGGCTGCTCCGCGTGCCCCGAGCGCCAGAGCTGCATACCTGCGGACCACGATGTCGGAATGCGTGAGGGCGGCCTGCAGCAGTGCGGTGGCCTCGCCGTTCGGAATCTCGGCGATGGCCTGGACGGCACGTTTGCGCACCTCGGCTGCTCGTGAGCCGAGGCCCTCCGCCAGCAGTGCCGATCCGCCGCCGTCGCCGTCGCCCGACTGCGCCAAAGCCCATCGCAGGGCTCCGGCGACGTTCGGGTCCGTCTCGCTCAGCGCTGCCTCGACCAGTGCTTCCACCGGCAGCGGAGCCGTCCCCACTGCGGACAGGGCTGCGCGCTGGCGCTTCCCGGCGCTCTCCGACCCCAAGGCCTGGAGGAGTGCGACGGTCTGGAGGACGTCCTCCCAGTCGGCCGGTTCCGCGGCACCGATCCGACGGAGGCGTGTGAGCAGCGCCGTCTCGCGCGCGATGCGTTCTCGCGTCTGGCCGATGAGGTCGTCGACGAGCTCCGAGGGCTTGAAACCGGGATCATCGAGCGCGCGCCCGATGTCCCGCAGCGACAGCCCCAACGACCGCAGGCTCTCGATGTGGAAGATGCGCCGGATGTCCTCGCCGGCGTACTCCCGATAGCCCGCCTCGGTACGACCCGTTGGCCGCACCAGGCCGAGTGACTCGTAGTGCCTGAGCATGCGGGCGCTGACCCCGGACCGTCGCGCCACATCACCGATCAGCACTGCTTCTCACCCCTCCTCGCCCGTGGTGCCGAGGGCCATGATGCGCTTCGCCTCCTCGATCGCGAACTCGAACCCGGCGTCCGGGTTGCGCAACAGCCTTTCCGTGGCGATGGCGTGCTGCCGTACGCGAGGGTCGGGACCCGTCGTCGCGGCGACCAGCGTCGGCGTGATCACCTCCCCGAGCGCGACCAACGCCCTGCTGAGGCTCAACTGCGTCTCGCGCCCGCCACGTCCGAGCTGTGTCGCCAACACTGCGGCCAGCTCGGGTTCTTCGCCTTCGGGTACGAGTACGACCGCTGCTCTCCAGGCGCTCCGCGCCACCTCGTCGTCGGCGTCGGTCAGCAGCGCCCGTGTGATCGCCGGCCAGGCTTGCCGATCGCCGATCTTGGACAGTGTGTGCAACGCCTGGCTACGTGCCTGCGCGCGCTCCGAGCGGACTTCGTTGAGAAGCTCGGGGACCGTCATGGATGCCGAGTGGCGGGTGAGCGCCCACGTCAGCATTTCACGCACGTGGAACTCGGGCTCGATCGCGCATCGTCGTATGAGCAGGTCGATGAACCGCGGGTCAGGGGTCGTGCCGACCGCCAACGCTGCCCGTAGCCGCAGCGACGAGCTGGCGTTCTCCAGCCCCTGGAGAACGCGCGTCAGATCCGTGTCCTGTTTCGGTGTGGGTATCGGGACCACCTCCTTGGCCCCAGTGAAGACCTTGTCACCATGTCAAGGTCAAGCGGGTCACGCCGCGATGTGACGAGCCGGTTGCCCGCATCGACTTCGTACCTGCCGGTGGCGGGGTGACGGGCACCCCGCCACCGGGGCCGTGCCGTGTTCTAGGAGGTGATCAGGGCCTCCAGCGCGGGCACCGTTTCGGCCGGGGTCGGCAGGGCGGCGTTCTCCGCCTGGAGATTGGCGGCGGCCTCGCGCAGGGCCGGGTCGGTGATGAGGCGGGTGAGGAGCGGGGCGTCGACCTCGTCGGAGGCGGAGCGCAGGGCGGCACCGGTCGCGGTGAGGGCGTCGGCGTTGGTGAAGTGGTCGGCGCCCTGGGGCAGCAGGAGCTGCGGCAGGCCGGCCTGCAGGGCGGTAAGCAGGGTGCCGGAGCCGCCGTGGTGGATCAGCGCGTCGGAGGCGCTCAGCAGCTCGGCGAGCGGGACCCAGGGCAGCGGGCGTACGTTGTCCGGAAGGGTGCCGAGCGGGGTGAGGTCGGCGTCGCCGACGGCGAGCAGGAACTCGGCGTCCACCGAGGCGGCGGCCTCGGTCAGCTGAACGATGGCGCGGACGCCGTCCATCTCGGTGAGCACGGTCCCCAGGGTGACGGCGACGCGCGGGCGGCTGCCGCGGCGGAGCAGCTCGGCGGGGATGATGCCGCCGCCGTTGTAGGGGAGGTAGCGCATCCGCAGGCCGCCCGGGTCGCCGCCGAGCGAGGCGGGGACGATGTTCAGCGCGGTGGGCTCGGCGGGGCCTGCCACCCCGTACGTCTCGTACGCCTCCGTGAAGTTGGCGGCGAGGCGGCCGACCATGTCGAGGCCGGAGGTGACGCCGAAGTTCTGTATCACCGACGGGATCTTGAGCTTGGCTGCGACCAGCGGGGCGGACGCCTGGAAGGAGTCGTAGACCAGCAGGTCGGCGCCCCAGTTGTCGGCCACCTCCAAAAGGCCGTCCACGGTGGCGCGGGAGACGAGTGCGAAGCCGAAGGCCGCCCTGTCGAGGATCTGGTCCGGGGTCATGTCGGGTGTGACGTAGCGCGCTTCCTCGCCGGTGGATTGCTCGAACGCCTCCCGGATGGTGCGGCCGTCGCCGATCTCGACGATCGGGAATCCGGCCTCACGGAGCCGGTTCAGCGGCTGCGAGCTCGCGAACAGCACCTCGTGGCCGGCGGCGTGCAGGGCCTGAGCGGTCGGGATCATCGGGAAGAGGTGGCCGGCTGCGGCCGGTCCGGTGAAGAGTATGCGCACGGTTTCTCCTTGCCAGTGGTCTGCCGGTCGAGGACGAGTCGTGCGGGCCCGCCCCGGTTCCGTTCGGTGAACTGACGGGTAAGCGCACGGTGTTCCCGCAAAGGGGGGCGATAATCGGACGTTCTGCGTCCACGGGTCCTCCGGGATACCTGACGGCTCCCCGTAGCTCCGGGGTGCGGGCGTCGAGCAGCCAGTGGCCGCCGTCCTCCTCCGTCGAGGCGATCACGGTGTCGGCGTCGACGTCGACGAAACCGCAGCCGTAATCGCAGGAGGGCGGGTGCTCGTCGTCATCCGCGGGCCCGGGCTCCCCCCGGGCGAGCACGGAGCCGTCCAAGGCGTGCAGTTCCAGGTCCGCTCCGTAGTGCTCGACGGTGAGGAAGCCGGGGCGCTCCGCGTGGACGTCGATCAGGATGCGGTCCATGGTCTCGTTGAGGTCCCGGGCGGTCAGCTTCGCTCCGTCCCAGCGCGCCCAGTGGAGCAGGATGCCGTCCTGCCCCATGCCGAGGGAAAGGCCCATAACAGCGTTTCGCCGCCTGCGGCCACGGCCCGCACCGCTCGCTGACCCGAGAACACGGCGAACGAGCCGTCAGGGCTCACGGACGGTACGACGCGGTCCCACGCCCACGGCATTGGGGAACACCACCGTCGGCGCACGCTCCCCCGCGAACGCCTCGTCCAGGTCGTGGACCTCCAACTCGTGCCCGCTGCGGAGCAGGGCGCGACGCGACCCGCCGCTCCGGCTTTCCAGGGCGAACCCGTTGACCAGCTCTTCCGGGCCCGGCAGGTGCACGGAGCCACGTAATTGTGCAGTGATCGACATGTCCGGAACCTACCGCTCCGCCCTGACATCGCACCCGACCGGGGCAGCCGTCATCCCTCGCGCCGCCTGCGGCGGAACCGGGCCACGCCCCAGCCCGCGGCGGCGGACCCCGCCGCGCCTGCGTACCGATCCCCACACCCGGCACAGCTCAGCCCCCCGTCGACCCGCGCGACCGCCGGATCCGGCCGGCGCGTCCCACCCCGTACGAGCAGCTGCAAGAGTGCCACGGCGGGGGTGTGCCTCCAGCACCCGCGACCGCGCGTCGACGTAGGCCTTGGCGACACTCGCCGCGGCGTCGGCCATGACCTTCTGCTGCTCTTCGGTCAGTTTCGTCTCACCCTGGGACAGGGTTGCCTCCGCAGCGCCGTCAGAGAGAGGGCCCCTCTTTACCAAGGTCCTGCCGGCGGTCCACGCAGGCAACCCGGGGTGCGGCACCTCGATCACCGTGCCTGTGCAAGCACCCGGTGACGCTCACGTCGGTTCAGCGGGCGGGATCCGCCCGTCCGGAATAACCTGTAATCAGAGTGTTTCTTCAGGGGGATGCCGGTATTCCGCCAGGCGGTTGAGCGTGAGCCCACGTCTGTCGAGGGGCCGGTCACATACCTTCCGCGGCGACGCCGTATGGACGAGCCCGAGGCTTCCCCTCATGAGGGGGCCATCGCCGTCCATTCCGGGTGACTGCGACATCAGCGGTTCGTCGTCTTCTTGCTTCCCGAGGAACAGTCATGCGCCACCTCCCGCACGCAAGCTCCCACCGACAGCGCCGCATCGCGGTCGCAGCCACGGCGATGGCCGTGCTCGGCCTGAGTGTCGCACCGTCTGCGACGGCATCGGCACCTCTTGCACCCACCGATGTGGTCGCCCGGACCGCGTCGACGCCGACCGATGCGACCAAGGGCCCGACGGGCCTCTACTTGTTCCAGTACACGTACCGGAACCATCTGACGATCGGCGGCGGCAACTTCACTCTGGGCGGTCGCGTGTACGTGGTCGTCAAGTACAACTCGGGGCAGGTCAGGTACGACGGCACCGTGACCGCGAAGACGAATTCCGGCGTCCCCGGCGGGGCCGCTTATCTGGAGACGAACATCTCCTCTCCCTGTGCCCCCGGAAACAACGGCTACGCCCGGGCTTACGACTACAGCACCGGTACGTGGTCGCCCAAGCTCCCGGTGCCGATCTGCGTACGGTTCGACTGAGGAATTGCGGCGCGGGATGGAGCTCGTCGATGCCCCGCTTCGCGCAGCCGCGAGCCGGTTGCATCGTCCGTGGCCGCGGTGTGCAGCTACCACCTGGGGTGGGACGCCGGGGACTGCTCGGCAGCGGTGTTTCGGCAGCGGTGTTTCGGGTGGGCAAACGGTCAGGGCGGCGCTCGCGCTGCTTTCGGTCCGCTCCGTCGGCGCCCCGAAGCGTTTCGACGCGGTTGCCGGTACGGCCGTGGAGCTCGTGCACCAGTTTTCCCTGCTCCACGACGACGTCATGGACGGCGACACCGAGCGGCGGGTGCCGGCCGCGGAACAGATGGTGGCCGGCCAGGCAGAGTACCTCACCTTGGAGGACCGGCCCCTGGGCGAGGTGTCAGTGGGGCGCTACGTGCAGATGGCGCGCGGCAAGACCGGTGCGCTCTTCGGCTGTGCGGCGGCCCTGGGCGCTGTCTGGCGGAAGCGCCACCGCCGATCTGGAAGTGGCGTTCCAGCTCCTCGACGACGTGCCCGCTCTGGACGAGGGCGTCCCGAGAACGTGCGGCAGCAACGGCACGGGCTCGTCAGGTGTCTGTTTCCGTCGCGGACGATGACCCGGAACTGCCCAGGTAAGACCCCGCGCGACGTTCCGCGTACGAAGAGGAGACCCACGGTGCCGCCGCCCAGTCCGTACGCCTTGCTCGTCCACGACGTCCACAAGTCCTACCGGACGCGCCGAGTGCTGAACGGGGTCTCGTTCCGCCTTGAGCCGGAAACGCTGGCCGGAGTCGTGGGGCCGGGTTACTGCCCGCAGGAGGCGGTGCTCAGCGACGCGCTCTGACAGCCCTGGCACACCAGGCCGCGTTGCCCGGCGACGGCCGTCGTGGGGCCGCGGTTCTGGTGGGGGGCGGGATCACGTACGGCTACCGCGACCGGCTCTCCCGCCGTCCCGCTGCGCCGCACCCGCTGTGCTTCGGCCGGGCGCGGCCGTGGGGCGAGGTCGTACCGCACAGCGTTCCGGTCGGCGCACAACGAGGATCCGGCATGCGGTGTCGCCGCACGGTCCGGCTAGAGCTTTGCGATGTCCTTGTGGATCACTTCGATCCCGCCGTCGTGGTAGGCGGCCAGGCGCACCTTGAGCTGATGGCCCTTGGGCGCCTTGATGATCCGGTTGAGCGTCTCCCCCATGCTGCCGCCGTAACACGGGGGCTCGGAGTTGAGGGCGGTCCAACCGTCCCCCACGTCCTTCGGGTCGTTCCACTCCACCCAGACGCAGTCGGGCTCGCCGGAGGAGGCCTCCAGCGAGATGATCTTGACCGAGTTCACTGCGCCGTCGACGCGCTCGTAGATCACGGTCGCGGAATTGTGGTGGCGGCCGGTACCGGCCTCCAGGTTGACCGGGCTGACCACGGTGTCGGCAGCGGCCGGAGCCGCTCCTCCCGCTATCGTCGCAGCCACCACCGCGACGGTGACAGGCAGGGCAGATAAGCGCATGTTCCGCCTCCATGAGGCCAGTTGAGGAGATCTCACCCTATCCGCGCGGACGGACGCGCGCTCCGACAGCACCAGCCAAACGATGGCCTGAATCGAAAGCCACCGCGGGTGAGGACGAAGTGCTCGGCGGATCCCCGAGGTGCCCGCAGCCGTGTGAGGTGCCGGAGGTCAGTCGGCAGGCCGGAAGCGGAGTGCCGACCAGGTGTCGTCGATGGCAATCTGCCGTACGGGGCGCACGCCCTGCTCGGAGCGGCCCTGAGGGAGTCACGATTCAGATCCGCGAGCTTTCCGCCTTTCGGGTAGGCCACCCAGGCTAGGGCGTCGCGCCGAGCAGCGGCGACCGCTGCCTTCGCGTGCTCCCCCAGGAGGTCCCCGGAGGTGGTCACGAAGGCGAGCACCACGTCGGCCGAGGCGCGGTTGCCGTCGGCGTCGACGTCCAGGTCCGCGTCGGCTGGTTGACCCAGTACGACGACACTCTGGTCGGGCTTGATCTGCAGCTTGCTCGTGATCGCCACCTCCCTGACCCTGCCACCCGAGGTGCCGCTGCGCACGCGGCCCGCGCCCAGGTGTTGCGCGGTTCGATCCCCGGGCGCGGGTTCGGCAGACCCGGGGGTCATGGGGCACTCGGCGCTGTGCCGGCCGTCAGCGGGCGGCCTGGGAATCCACCCGGACTCGCCGGGGGAGCTTCGAAGACGTGCAGAACGCCAACCGGCAAACTGTCGCGCGCGGTCAGCGTGCCGGTCTCCCTCCAGTGGAACGGATCGCTGCCTTTGCGTTCCTTGGGCCCTGGCGCCCGCAACGAGAGGGACTTCTATGCGACGAACCGCGAAGCGGCTGCACACCATGGCCGCTCTGGCGGGATTTGCGCTCCTACCGGCATTCGTGTCAGCCCCCGCGCAGGCGGCGGGCACCCGCCCGTTCTCGGTGACCATCACCCATGTCGGGTGCGTCGAGCCGTGTTCCGCGGAGGGGCTTGAGGCCGCGTTGGAAGGGCACCCCGACTTCTACGCGAAGGTGTTCGTCAACGGCGTGGAGCACCGGACGCCCACCGTCGACAACGTCTCGGGGGTCGACCCGTACTGGGTCGTCTCCACCGAACTGCCCGACACCATCCTGAACGTTCCCGTCACGATCCAGATCTGGGACGCGGACGACACCTCGGGCGACGACCTGGGTGACGACACCCCGCACGACCACGACAACAACCTCGACTTCGTCGTCTCCTACACCGACGGCAAGTGGCGCGACACCGCCCTGAACAAGACCGACAACGTGAACTGGCCGCAGTCCTGTTCGTCGGGCGACGGCGGGGAGGACGACGAACCTTCCGTCAAGGTGTGTTGGGACGTCAGCACGGCTTCGACGAGCGGGGACGCGGACGGCGACGGTCTGCTCGACGGCTGGGAGCGCAACGGGTACAACGACGACGGTGACGGCACCATCGATGTGGACCTGCCGGCGATGGGAGCCGAGCCCGACCACAAGGACGTCTTCCTCGAACTGGACTGGGTGGCGGGGCGGGCTCCTGCCCGGGCGGACGTCCAGGCCATGAAGAAGGCGTTCGCCGCGGCGCCACCCGACGCCGGTGCGAGCGCGGCGAGCAGGAACGCCGACAACGGCGGTTCAGGTGTGAACGCACCGCCGAACCCCGACGGCAGGCCCGGCATCAATCTTCACGTCGACACCGGCGGCCTGCTCGACCCGGGGGGCCGCGAGGGCGGGCCGGTCGGTACGTGTTCCGACGGCATCGACAACGGTGCGGACGGGCTGATCGACGGCCTCGACCCCACCTGCAACACGCGGCTGACGGATTACCTCGACGCGAGCGTCGAGAACCCGCAGCCGACGAACTGCGGGGACGGCGTGAACAACGACGGCGACGCCTTCACCGACGCACAGGACCCCGACTGCCTGGTCGGCGACCGCCTCGGCGGCGGCAGCGTCATCCCCGCGTCCGGCGCCTGCGGCCTCGACACGAACTTCTACGCCTCCAGGGACCTGAACTTCACCCGGAACCGGCGGCTGATCTACCACTACGGGCAGATGGCCCCCCGGCCGGCCACATGCCCGCGTCGGACCGGTGGCCAGGGTGAGATCGGGGGCAACGACTTCATCGTCTTCAACCTCGATGCCGGCTCGATCATGCATGAGCTCGGGCACAACCTGAATTTGCGCCACGGCGGCGCCGAGGACCGGCCCAACTGCAAGCCGAACTACGTGAGCGTCATGAACTACGACCTGCAGGGCGGCATCCCCCGCGTGGGGGGCGGGACCATCCTCGACTACTCGCCGCCCAGGACCACGGTCGACGGCACGGCGCGCGGACGCGCTCCCCTGGGCACTCTGGTGGAGAACGCGCTCACCGAACCGACGGTCCTCGACCCCACCGACCCGGTCAACCGGTTCGTGTTCGTCAACAGTGCGGGCCAGAAGGTCCCGAACAACCTCGACACCAGCCCGGACTGGAACAACGACGGCGATCCGCCGTTCGAGACGAGCGTGCCCGCCACGAACCTCGACAACGCCGGCCCCGGCCCCACGCCCAGGCCGCCCGCCTGCGTCAACACCTCGACCAACGAGACGCTGAAGGGCTCCGACGACTGGACCTTCGTGTCGCTGCCCTTCCGTCAGTTCGGTGACTCCGCCAATGCCGCGGTCAACCCGGAGAGCGAGGACGTCCCCACCACCAGTGATCTGCTCGCGATGTACGAGGAGCAGAACACCACCGACGTCGGGGTCACCGTCACCGACAATCCCGACCCGGTCGCGGCCGGCACGGACGTCGTGTACACCGCCGTCGTCACCAACCACGGCTCAAAGCCCGCCGCCGCGGTGACCCTGGTCGACACCCTGCCGTCGCAGGTCTCCTACGTCGGCGACGACGCGGGGTGCCACGCGTCCGACGCGACGGTGACCTGCGGTGTCGGCGACCTCGTCGCCGGTGCCTCGCGTACCGTCACCATCACCGCCCATGTGCCGGCGGACCTCGTGTACGACGCCGGCGGCCCGGTCACCCTCACCAACCATGCCACCGTGGACAACCTCATGGGTCCCGACCCGGTGGCGGACAACGACACGGCCACCACCGACACCCGGGTGGTCGCGGTGGCCGACCTCGCCGTCACGTCCTTCGCCGCCACGGCCCCGCCCACGCAGGTGCTCATCGGGCAGACCCTGGACGTGACCCTGCGCAGCACGGTGGCGAACAACGGGCCGTCCAGCCCGACGGACGCCGTGGTCGTCACCGATGCCACGGCCGACCCGGGGGCCACGGTGACGCCTTCCTCGGCGACCCGGGACGTCCCGGCCCTCGCGGTCGGGACTCCGCAGTCGTTCGACAGCACCTTCACCGTCGGCTGCGCAGAACCGGGATCGCACACCTACCGGTTCACCTCGTCCATCACGCCGGCCCGGCCGGACGACACCGACCCCGTCGCGGCGAACAACCACCGGCCGGCCGAGTTCACCCTCGACTGCGTCGTGCCCGTCGCGATCAACATCAAGCCGGGTGCCAATCCCAACTCCGTCAACATCCCCGCCGACACCGTGCCCCTCGGCGTCCTGACGACGACGGCCGGCGAATACGCACTCCCGCTGGCCTTCGACGCCACCACGATCCAGCCGCTGACCGTGCGCTTCGGACCGCGCAGCGCCGTGTTCGGCGGTACGGGCGGGAGCGCTGAGGTGCACAACAGGGGCCACATCGAGGACGTGCCCGAACGCACCACGACTCCGGTCGAGCGCGTCAGGGACGGCGACCCCGACATGGTGCTCCACTTCGCCTCGGCGACCTCCGGTCTCCAGCGGGGAGACACCGAGGCCTGCGCGAAGGGTTCGTTCATCGACGGCGCCACCGGCCGCACCTATCGCTTCTTCGGCTGCGACGCGGTGCGGATCGTACGGTCCTGAGCGACCGCGACCCCCGCTGACCAGGACAGCGGACGGCGCAGCGCCTGCGCCGTCCGCTGCGCCGCGGCCCTGAGCCTGCCCACGGCGCGGGCGCGGGGCGCCGCGACCGGTGAGTCGGCGGTTGAGGCCGGCGAACGCGGGCAGCCGCCGACCATGAGCGCGAGAGAGATCCTCGCGGGGCAGGACGGCTTCCCGGAGCCGGACGCCTTGGACGCCCTGGCACAGTGGGTGAAGGTCCCGTCCGTGTCGTCGGACCCGGACCGGGCGGCCGACGTCGGGCACTCTGCCCGCTGGCTGGCGCGGACACTGCGCCGGATGGGTTGTCCCCGTACGGAGATCTGGCAGACCGACGGCCTGCCGGCCGTCTACGGCTGTTGGCCGGCCGCCGATCCCCACGCCCCGGTTCTGCTGGTGTACAGCCACCACGACGTCCACGCCGTCGCCCCCTCCACATGGCGGGTCACCGCTCCGTTCGCACCGCTACGGCGCGACGGCCTGCTGTACGGCAGGGGAGCGTCGGATGCCAAGGGCCAGATCATGTGCCATCTGTGGGCCTTGGGTGCGCACCTGGCGGCCGCCCCCGGCCGCGTGCCGGCGGTGACGGTGAAGTACCTGATCGAAGGGGAGGAGGAGATCGGCTCCGTGCACCTGGCAGACCTGCTGTCGGAACACGCCGACGAACTCACCGCTGACGTGGTCATGGTCTCCGACACCATGCTCTGGTCCCTGGACGAGCCGGCCGTCTGCACCACGGTCCGCGGGTCGGTCACCGCGACCCTCACCGTCCGCGGCGCCCACCGCGACATCCACAGCGGGGCCGTTTCGGGCGCCGCCACCAATGCGGCGTCCGAACTGTGCAGGCTGCTCGGCACCTTGCACGACGGAGCCGGCCGGATCACGCTCCCCGGGTTCTACGACGCGGTGGCCGAGCCCGGTCCCGCCCTGCGGGAGTCACTGGACACCCTGCCCTTCGACGAGCGGACCTGGCGCGCGGACACCGGTACGTTCGGAGCCGGCGGCGAGGCCGGTTTCAGCGTGCCGGAACGGCTGTGGACCCGCCCCTCGGCCGAAATCGCCCGGCTCGCGGCCGGCCGTACGGACGCACCGGCGCTCGGCCTCATCCCCGCCGAGGCCGACGCGGACCTGCTGCTGAGGCTCGTTCCCGACCAGCGGGCCGACGAGGTCGCCGAACAGCTGCGCGCCTGGCTGGGTGAGCACCGCACATCCGATTTCAGCTACGACCTGGAGATCTCCCCCACGATCTCGGACCCGTACCGGACACCCGCGGAGCATCCGGCTCTCGCAGCGCTCTTCCGCTCGGTGAGCCGCGCCTACGGTTCCCCGGCCCGGTGCATCGGGAACGGGGGCGCTGCCCCCGCCGCGCAGCTGGCCCGTGCCTGTGAGGCGCCCGTGCTCTTCTTCGGGACAGGACTCCCCAGGGACCGCTGGCACGGCCCTGACGAGAAGGTGGAGACCGCTGCGCTCCGTCTGGGAGTCAGCGCCCTGAGCGCGTTCCTGGGGGAACTGGCGTCGGTGCCGGTGAGCCGGTGAGCCGGTCACCCGGTGACGGGCCGCCTCAGGGGACGGACGCCCATGACGCGTGCAGCATCGCCTCGTACCGCGCCAGCGCCGCATGGCCGTCGGCGATCACCGCGTAGCGCCACGTGCGGCCGTCCGGTGGCGCACCGGCGTACAGGACGACCCCTTCTCCGCTCGCGGGATCGTAGGCAGTACCATCCGCGTGCAGCCGGGTCACGGCCTCGTCGAAGCGGTACGGACGCGGTGCCTGCACCTTGCCGGTCGCCCAGGCCGGCTCCCGGGCCCCGGCGGCGGATGCGGACGTGGCGGCGGATGCGGCCGTGGCAGCGAGGCGGGTGACCATGGCTTGCGGCGTGGTCGTCGCCGTGCGCCTGACGTTGCTCTCGCCCGCGAACAGGGAACCGTCGGCCGACACCATCGCATCGAGACTGAAGGGGCCCGCGTAGCCGTGCTCCGCCAGGAAGCCGCCCAACGCCCGCCCCCACTTTTCCAGCGTGGGCCCGGCATGGGCGAGCGGAGGCGTCAGGGGTGACACGTATCCGGTGAAGGAACCCTCGTCGGTCCGCATTTCTCCGCTGAACACCGGCCGCGGCCCGTGCGGCCCCGTCTCCAGCTGGATGCTCACCGAGCAGGCCACGTCGATCCGCTCCTCGACGACCCACGAGGCTCCCGCCCCGCCCACCGGCGCCAGATCGTCGGGGTTCCACTCCCCCGCTGCCGCCGAGAGGAAGCGCAGCCCGTGGCCGCCCGCCGACCGGTCGGGCTTGACCACCACCTGCTCGTGCGTGAGCAGCAGGTTCCGTACGGCACCGGCCAGCTCCTCACGGCGGCAGACACGGCCGTCGGGCAGCCTCATGCCCAGCTCGCGCGCCACGTTCCGGAACCCCGCCTTCGTGTTGAGCAGCCGGGTCACCTCCAGCGCGGCCCCGGCTGCGGCCGCAGAGGCGTACGGGGCCAAGGGGACCCCCAGCCCGTCGGCGAGCGCCACGGCCGAGGCGTCCAGAGCGGTCGGGAGCACCGCGCCCACCGGCCGGCCTCCCGACGCCCTGCGCACCCTCGCCACGGCGCCGTGGTGCCGCGCCTCCCCGTCGACCGCGCCGAAGGCCTGCGGCAGGTCGACCACCGTCACCGATTCCGGCGGGATCCCCGTCAGGCCGCAGGCGTACGCCAGGAACTCCTCGCCGACCGGCACCGGGGACACCAACACGTCGCCCGGGTACAGCATCCACACCTCGCGCGGTGCCTGCTCGGCCCACGTGCGGAGCACGTCGCGCTCGTCCAGGTCCACCGCGAGGTCGGAGACGAGGTTCGCGTAGAGGAGCAGAGGGCGGCTCATCACACGAGTATGGGCCCGCGCAGGGGCGCTGCTCATGTCGATCGTCCGGTCCCACCCGGTCGGCGCGCGCCGCGGTGACCGATGGTGCGGCCCTCGTGACTCATGGCGACCGGCGGCCGCGGTACGCCGGCGCCGGCCGCTCAGCCGCGCCGGGCACATCCGAGCCGCACGGGGCCGACCCCGGGAGAGGTGTGGACGAGGGGGTACCCGGCCGGTTCGGGCAGTCCGGCGGCGGCCAGCACGGACTCCTCCAGCCGCACGAGCGTTCCGCGGAAGAGCGGCCAGGGCTCGTGCGCGGCCGGGGTCCGCCAGAGCACGCCGGCCGACACCGAGTACACGTGGAAGCGGTCGGTCAGCCACGAGTCCAGGAGGTGCGGCGCTTCGATGCGCTCGTCGGTGCGCACCTCAAGGTCATAGCCGGGACCTGCGCGCCCCCGTCGTCCGGTGTAACGGCAGGTGCGGCCCCGGCCCTGTACGGAGAGGTGTCCCAGCGCGTAGGGGATCCCCACCAGGCGCGCGGCCAGCATGGCCGGGTGGGTGACGTCGAGGGCGAGGAACCACACGCCGCTCGGCCCGCCCTTGCGCCGCACATAGGTGCGCAGGTTCGTCTCGGGGAAGGTCCCCCAGGGCATCGGCACGCCCAGGACCCGCGTGGAAGACATGACGAAGGGCGTCAGGCTCACCCAGCCCTGCCCTTCGAAGACATCGACTTCGAGGTGGGGCGGCACGAGGCGCTGGAGGACCGCCGGCGGATAGGGCCAGTGCAGGAAGGCCTGGCGCGTCCAGTGCACCGACAACAAGGGGACCCGTACGTACGCCACCGCAACCTCCCCTGCCGGCCACCACCAGGACGATCGGGGCCTGCTCGTACTCGGAAGAGTGCTCAGGCACCTCATCGTAGGCGTCCGTACGCCACGGAACACCGGGGTCCGGCCTGGCCGCCCGGTGGAGGCCGGGCGCACGCGGCCGTTCGTGCACCGGGATGAACCCGTACCGGTGAGGTACGGCGAGGTGTCGGGAAATGGCGCCCGGCTCCGACGTCTCCTGTGCAAGGGCCCCGAAAGGGGCGGCCCACGGAGGAGGGAACGCGATGAAGTACCTGGTGATGGTGCAGGGCGCGCAGGCCGACTACGACGCCATGAACGGCAAGGCGTCCGCCCACGGCCCGGCCTGGAGCGAGCAGGAGCTCAGGGCGATGTTCGCGTACATGAGCGCGATCAACGACGATCTGGCGGAGACCGGGGAGTTCGTCGACGGGCAGGGGCTCGTCGAGCCCAGCAGGACGCGGTTCGTGACCGCGGACGCGGAGGGGCGGCCGGTCGTCACGGACGGGCCTTACGGAGAGACGAAGGAGGTGCTCGCCGGGTACTGGGTCCTCGACTGCGCGAGCCTGGAGCGGGTGACCGAGATCGCGGCGCGGGTGGCGCAGTGCCCGGCGCCTGCCGGTGCTCCGGTGTACCCCGTCGTGATCCGGCCGATCGACGAGGCCGGTGGCAGCGAGCTCGGCGCGGGTGGGAACGGTTGACGGCACGCGGGACCGTCGAGGACCTGCCGCGGCTGCACGCGCCGCAGGTCCTCGGCGCGCTCGTGCGCCGGTACGGGCACTTCGACGCCGCCGAGGACGCCGTACAGGAGGCGCTGCCCGCCGCCGGGCAGTGGCCGCGGGACGGGGTGCCCGTCAATCCGCGCGGCCGGCTGATCCGGGTGGCCTCCCGGCGCCTCACGGACGCCTTGCGGGCGGAGGCGGCGCGGGTCCGGCGGGAGGAGACGGTCGCACGTCTTGAACCGCGCGAGGTCCGTGCCGCGCCCGCCGAGGACGACACGCTCACCCTGCTCTTCCTGTGCTGCGACCCGGTGCTCCCGCCCGCCGCCCGGATCGCGCTGACACTGCGCGGTGGGCGGCCTGACGACGGCGGAGATCGCCCGCGCCCATCTCGTACCGGAGGCGACGATCGCCCAACGGGTCGGCCGTGCGAAGGCGAAGCTGCGCGCGGCCGGGGCCGACCGCCCCTTCCGCCCGCCGGACGCGCAGGAGCGGGACGCACGCCTCGCCTCCGTCCTCCAGGTGCTCTACCTGATCTTCACCGAGGGCTACACGGCCACCTCCGGGCCCGCTCTGCACCGCGCCGACCGCGCCCGCGAGGCGATCCGCCTGACCCGGGCGGCCCGCCGGCTGCTGCCCCGCGAGCGCGCGGTGACGGGACTGCTCGCCCTGATACTGCTCACCGAGGCCCGCAGCGCGGCTCGTACGGGACCTGACGGCGCGTTGGTCCCCCTCGACGAACAGGACCGCACCCTCTGGGACCGTGCAGCGATCGCCGAGGGCACCGCGCTGGTCGAGGCGGCCCTGACGGAGGGCCCGCCCTGCCCGTACCAGCTCCAGGCCCGCGCCACCCGCCTGGATCCCTGACACGAAGTCGGTGCCCGTGATCCGGGCGTGGACGCTCCGCCGCACGGTTCCAGCGCGCGGTTCAGCGCGCTGGGACGTCATCGCCGGGGAGGGGCCCTGCGGGCAGTGACGTGTATCACGGCAACCTGGCTGCGTCCGGCGGCAACTGAGGGTGTGCAAGGTCGACGCGCTGAAGGGGCGCGCCCCACAGGCACCGGCCGAAGACCTCCCGCACCCCTCACAAAGGATCGATCCGCATGCCCACCGTTTCGCACCGGCGCCCCCGAATGCGCCGTTTCACCGTCCTCGCGGCCACGTCCGTCGCCCTCGCGTGCGGGCTCAGCGCCGTGCCCTTCGTGGTGTCCGCCCATGCGGCACCCGACCTCGACCACTCCGTACTGCCCGCCCGCGACGGCTGGGCAGCCCAGGGGACGGGTACGACCGGAGGGGCGAAAGCACGGGACTCCCGTGTCTTCACCGTCTCCACCCGGGCGCAGCTGGCCGAGGCCCTCAGCGCCGGCCCGGCCACGGAGCCGCGCCTCATCAGGGTCAAGGGCACCATCGACGCGAACACCGACGACGACGGGCGCCGCCTCGGCTGCGAGGACTACGCCGCCGGCACGGGCTACTCGCTGGCCTCGTACCTGAAGGCCTACGACCCGGCCGTGTGGGGCCGTTCCAAGGTGCCGTCCGGCAGCCAGGAATCGGCCCGGTCCGCCGCCCAGAGGAAGCAGGCGGCGCGCGTGGTGCTCAACGTCCCGTCACATACGACGATCGTCGGCGTGCCGGGGACGAATGCCGGCCTCACCGGCGGCAGCCTCCAGCTGAAGAACGCGGACAATGTCATCATCCGCAACCTCACCTTCTCCGACACCCGCGACTGCTTCCCCCAGTGGGACCCGACGGACGGGTCGACCGGCAACTGGAACTCCGCCTACGACGGGATCTCCCTGCGCGGTGCCACCCACGTGTGGGCCGACCACAACACCTTCACGGACAGCCCCCACTTCGACCAGGCCAACCCGCGGTACTTCGGCCGCGAGTACCAGGTCCACGACGGGACCCTCGACATCACCAACGCGTCGGACCTCGTCACCGTCTCGTACAACCGGTTCAGCGACCACGACAAGACGATGCTCATCGGCAGCAGTGACAAGGACACCAAACTGCGCGTCACCCTGCACCACAACGTCTTCCAGGGCACCGTCCAGCGTGCCCCGCTGACCCGGGTCGGCCAGGTCCACCTGTACAACAACCTCTATGACACGACCGAGCGCAACGGCTACTCCTTCGGGTACTCCATCAACTCGCGGGCGAAGGCGCAGGTGGTTGCCGAGTACAACTACTGGACGGTTCCCAGCGGCGGGGCGGCGTCCCGCTTGCTGACCGGTGACGGCACGGGCTCCCTCGCCGGAACCGGGAACCTGGTGAACGGCA
This sequence comes from Streptomyces sp. NPDC044571, assembly GCF_040647115.1. NCBI lineage: Bacteria > Bacillati > Actinomycetota > Actinomycetes > Kitasatosporales > Streptomycetaceae > Streptomyces > Streptomyces sp. NPDC044571. Next base: position 11,722 of record NZ_JBEZBN010000044.1, on the reverse strand, counting down.
CGGTGACCGACCTGGTCGCCGCCTACAACGCCGCGAACCCCAAGAAGAAGATCCAGCCCACGGTGAACTGGAAGCCGGCGCTCAGCGCCGGACTGGAGAAGTCGGCGGCCGCGCTGCCCCGTACGCTTCCCCGGACGGCGGGAGCGGGGGTCCTCTCCGCCTCGGGAGCCCTCGCCAAGAACACCACGCGCGCGTCGTGAGGCCGGGTTCCGCCCGGGGGCCGGCGGCCGCCGCCACGCCGTCACCGGGGGTCGGCACTCACTACGAGGACTCCGCGGCGGTTCTCGTCCATGACGACCGGTCGGCGGAGTTCCATGCCTTCTTCGAACGGCACCACGCCGAGCTGTCCCGACTGGCCGCCATGCTGACCGGGGACCCGGACTGCGCCGACGACGTGGCCGCGGACGCTCTCGTCGCGTTGTGGCACCGCTGGGACCGGATGCGCCGCGCGGACCACCCCCTCGCCTACGCGCGCGGCGTCGTCGCCAACATGGCCCGTACCAGGATCCGCGCGGCGGTCCGTGAACGGCGGCGCATCACCCTCTTCTGGTCGCACCGGCCCGAACGGGTCGACGCCCCGGACGTGGCCACCGCCCTCGACGTACGGAGAGCGCTGGCCCGGCTGCCGTTCAGGAAGCGGGCCTGTGTGGTCCTGCGCCACGCGCTGGACCTGTCCGAGAGGGACACCGCGCTCGCCCTGGGCATATCGGTCGGCACGGTGAAGAGCCAGACCTCCAAGGGCATGGCGCAACTGCAGGATCTGCTCGGCACGCGAACGACCGAGGAACTCGTGGGACGGAGGAGCCGATGAACGACATCCACCGGGAACTGCGCGACGCGGCCCAGGCCCATCGGCCTGACCGCGACAAGATGCTGGACCGCGTACGGCGGGGGATGGCCGACGCTCCGGACACCCGTCTGCAGGCCCGCGAGACGGCACACCACCGACCCCCGGCGGTCTCCTGGGCCCGGGTCGGCCTCGCCACCGCCGCGGTGGCCACCGCCCTGGTGGCCGTTGCCTTCGCCCTGTCACCGACCGGACCCGAGGGGGAGCGGTCCGGCCAGGTGGCGACGGCACCGCAGGACACCACATCCCCGGCCGCCCAGAGCGGACCGCTGTGGTCCAGCGGCGCCGTCGACCCGCACAGCAACCCGTACTGGGCGCAGGGCAACATCACGCTCCAGAACGGCCAACCGCTCTCCACGCTCACCCTCCAGGTCCGCATCGCCCAGACCGGCGGCGTCGCCACCACCGGCACCTGGCAGACCCGGCCGGGCGAGGACTTCGAGGTCAGCACCGTCCAGACCGACGGCGCCACGGTCTACCGCTGGACCCTCAAGGCCGGCAGGACCGTCCCGCCCGGCCGGCACGTCTTCGCGGTCCAGTACAACCATGCCGAAGGTGACCGCGATGCGCGCAAGGACACGTACGAAGCGACGGCGACCACGGCCGCGGGCCGGCTCCACGAGGTCGGAGGCACGTTCCCGTGACGGGCGGCGGTCCCGCCCGTTCGGGTGAGCGGAGGGGCGGTCGCGGATGCATGGCGGCCGCCCCGCCGTGGTGGCATGCGGAGGCTTCTCCTCGCCCGCTCGGGAGCGGGGCGAGCGAGGAGCACGAGCACAGGTTGTGAACCAGTGGGAGCGCTCCCACTGTGCAGAGCCAACCGAATGGCGTCAAGAGGTTCGAGGAGTCGAAGGCATCCTCGGAGGATTTTGTCCAACTCCTCTGTTGCTTGAAGCGTCTTGCCGCTACGGTCGCCTCACCAGTGGGAGCGATTCCGTCAGTTGGCGCGCCGTCGAGGTGCGCCCTCGCTGCAAGGAGTCGCTCATGCGACACCCCCCACGTCTGTCCGCGCTGTCCTCGGTGTTCGCGGGAACAGCGCTCGTGATGGCGAGCTGTGCCTTCACCGTCATGGCACCGGCCACAGGAGCCTCGGCCGCACCCCCGTGCACGGTGAAGTACTCGGTCGTCGGCCAGTGGCCCGGCGGATTCCAGGGTGCGGTCACCGTCACCAACCACGGTTCCGCACTGAACGGCTGGACTCTCGGCTTCGACTTCTCCGCCGGTCAGCACGTCAGCCAGGGCTGGGGTGCCACCTGGTCCCAGACCGGGGCGGCCGTCACGGCCGGGAACGAAGGCTGGAACGCCGCACTCGGCAGCGGCGCGAGTGTGACGTCCGGCTTCATCGCCTCGTGGTCGGGCACCAACACGACGCCCGGGCCCTTCAAGCTCAACGGAACGCCGTGCACCACTGAGGGGTTACCCGATCCGACCCCGACCCCGACCCCGACCCCGACGCCCACGCCCACGCCCACGCCCACGGGCCCGACCCCGAAGCCCACTGATCCGACCACTCCCGGCCCGGTCCCCGGGGCGCCCGAGCTGAGCGTCGCCGGCAACCGGCTCACCGACCGGAACGGCGCCACCCGCCGGCTCCTGGGCGTCAACCGCTCCGGGGGCGAGTACATGTGCGTCCAGGGGCACGGCATCTTCGACGGCCCCGTCGACGACACCTCGGTGCGCGCCATCGCCGACTGGAAGGCCAACACCGTACGCATTCCCCTCAACGAGGAGTGCTGGCTCGGCCTCGACAACATCAGACCCGAGTACCGGGGCACTCCCTACATCGACGCCGTCAAAGGCTTCGTCGACCGGGTCCTCGCACACGGCATGACCCCCGTCGTCGAACTGCACTGGACGTACGGCCAGTACACCGGCAACTCCTCCGGCTGCGCCGACGTCCACGCCTCCTGCCAGAAGCCGATGCCGAACGCCCGGTACACCCCGGCGTTCTGGACCTCGGTGGCGAACACCTTCAAGCACGACCGGCGGGTCGTCTTCGACCTGTTCAACGAGCCCTATCCGGACCGGGCGACCTCCACTCCCGCGCAGGCGTGGAGCTGCTGGCGCGACGGCGGCAGCTGCCCCGGCATCGGGTACGAGGTCGCCGGCATGCAGGACCTCCTGGACGCCGTCCGCGCGACGGGAGCACGCAATGTGGTGCTCGTCCCCGGCATCGCCTACTCCAACGACCTGAGCCAGTGGCTCGCCCACTCCCCCACCGACCCGACGGGCAATCTGGCGGCGGCCTGGCACGTCTACAACTTCAACACCTGTTCCAACGAGGCGTGTTGGGACAGCACACTCGCGCCGGTCGCCGCCCGGGTCCCCCTCCTGGCGGGCGAGATCGGTGAGAACACCTGCGGACACGCGTTCATCGACCGCGTCATGGCCTGGTCCGACGCCCGCGCCCTCTCGTATCTCGGCTGGACCTGGAACACCTGGGACTGCTCCTCGGGTCCGGCCCTGATCACCTCGTACGACGGCACACCCACCGCATTCGGCACCGGGCTGCGCGACCATCTGCGCGCCCTGAACTGAAAGGCACCCTGGACATGAGCCGCACAACCCGCCGTACCGCCTTGATGGCGGCCCTCGGACTGATCACCGCGACCGGCGCCACCGCCACCGTCATGACCACCACAGCCGGAGCCGCCGCCACCGGCTGCAAGGTCGAATACCAGATCACCAGCCAGTGGAACACCGGCTTCGGCGCCAACGTCGTCGTCACCAACACCGGCGACCCGGTCAGCGCCTGGAGCCTGGAATGGTCCTACGCGGGCGACCAGAAGGTCACCCAGGGCTGGAACGCCGCGATCAGCCAGTCGGGCGCCGCCGTGACCGCCAAGAACGTCGCGTACAACGGGAGCCTGGCCACGGGCGGTTCGACCTCCTTCGGCTTCAACGGCTCCTACAGCGGCACCAACTCCGTCCCCGCGACCTTCAAGCTCAACGGAGTCACCTGCAACGGCGCCACAGAGCCGCCGACCACTCCCCCGACGACACCTCCCACCACCCCGCCCCCATCGGGCAGCAAGGCCGACAACCCCTACGCCGGCGCCAAGGTGTACGTGAACCCCGAATGGTCCGCCAAGGCCGCCGCCGAGCCGGGCGGCGCCAAGGTGTCGAACCAGCCCACCGGCGTTTGGCTGGACCGCATCGCCGCGATCAGCGGCGGGAACGGCGTGATGGGTCTGCGGGACCACCTCGACGCGGCCCTGGCGCAGAAGGGCAGTGGCGAGCTCGTCGTCCAACTGGTGATCTACGACCTGCCCGGGCGCGACTGCGCCGCGCTGGCCTCCAACGGCGAACTGGGCCCCACCGAGATCGACCGGTACAAGACCCAGTACATCGACCCCATCGCGGCGATCCTGGCGGACCGCAAGTACGCGGGGCTGCGGATCGTCACCACGGTCGAGATCGACTCGCTGCCGAACCTGGTCACGAACGTCTCCGGGCGCCCGACGGCCACCGCCAACTGCGATGCGATGAAGACCAACGGCAACTACATCAAGGGCGTCGGCTACGCACTGAACAAGCTGGGCTCGATCGCCAACGTCTACAACTACGTGGACGCGGGACACCACGGCTGGCTCGGCTGGGACGACAACTTCGGCGCCTCCGCGGAGATCTTCAAGCAGGCGGCCTCCGCCGAGGGGTCCAGCCTCTCCCGCGTGCACGGCTTCATCGTGAACACGGCCAACTACAGCGCACTGAAGGAGGACCACTTCTCGATCGGGGACTCGGTGGGCGGCACGTCCGTACGCCAGTCGAAGTGGGTCGACTGGAACCGGTACACGGACGAGCTGTCGTACGCCCAGGCCATGCGGGCCAAGCTGGTCTCGCTGGGCTTCGACCCGCAGATCGGCATGCTGATCGACACCTCCCGCAACGGCTGGGGCGGCACCGCCCGGCCGACCGGCCCCGGCGCACTGACGAACGTCGACACGTACGTCAACGGCGGCCGCTACGACCGGCGCATACACGCCGGCAACTGGTGCAACCAGTCGGGCGCCGGGCTCGGCGAGAGGCCGCAGGCCGCCCCGGCCGCAGGAATCGACGCATACGTGTGGATGAAGCCCCCGGGCGAGTCGGACGGGGCGAGCAAGGAGATCCCGAACGACGAGGGCAAGGGCTTCGACCGGATGTGCGACCCGACGTACCCGGGCAACGCGCGCAACGGCAACAGCATGTCGGGGGCCCTGCCGAACGCTCCGCTGTCGGGCCGGTGGTTCTCGGCCCAGTTCCAGGAGCTCCTGAAGAACGCCCATCCGGCGCTGTGACACGCCGCCGATGAGCACCCCGGAGCCGTACGCGATCCCTGGATTCCGTACGGCTCCGGGCCGCGTGCCGCCGCTCTCAGGAGCACGCCCAGGAGCACGCGCAGGAGGACGCTCAGGACGAGGCCCGCACGATGAGCTCCGTCGGAAGGACCCGGCGGGGCTCCTCCGCCGGCGGGCGACCGCCCACGGCCACGGCCTCGGACTCGGGCGGCTCCGTGATCTGCTGGAGCAGCATGCGGGTCATCGTGCGGCCCATCTCCTCGATCGGCTGGCGCACACTCGTCAGGGGCGGGTCCATCAGCCGGGCCACCGCCGAGTCGTCGACCCCGACGAGGGCCACGTCGTCGGGGACCCGGCGCCCGGCCTCGCGCAGCACGCCGCGGGCGCCGGCCGCCATCACGTCGGAGGCGGCGAAGACGGCGTCCAGTCCGCGGCTGCGCGCCAGGAGTTCCCGCATCGCCAGCCTGCCGCCCTCCTCGGTGAAGTCCCCGGTCGCCACGAGCGACTCGTCGGGCGCGCGCCCCGCCTCGGCGAGGCCCTGCCGGTAGCCGCCCAGACGCGCGCGGGCCACGTACATGTCGAGCGGCCCGCTGATGGTCGCGATCCTGTTCCGGCCACGCGCCACGAGGTGGGAGACGGCCGCCCGCCCTGCGCCGATGTTGTCGGAGTCGACGTAGGCGACGGGTTCGCCCTCGGAGCGCCGCCCGTTCATGACGACCGGCAGCCCCATCCCGCGTATCCGATCGGGCAGGGGGTCGTCACCGTGCACGGACGCCAGCAGCACGCCGTCCACCCGCTGGGCGGCCAGGTACTGTTCGAACCGCTGCCGCTCCCGCTCGGTCCGCACCAAGGTGAGCAGCAACTGCCGGTCGGCCTCCGCGAGTTCGGCACTCACCCCGCGGATGAGGTCGAGGAAGTACGGTTCCGAGAAGAGCCGGGCCTCGGTCTCCGGGATGACGAGGGCGACCGCGTCGGTCCGACTGCCGGCCAGCGCGCGTGCCGCCTGGTTGGGTACGTACCCCAGTTCGGCGACGGCGCGGGCGACGGCCTCCCTGGCCTGCTCACTCACCCTGGGCGAGCCGTTGATCACCCGTGAGACCGTGCCCCGCCCGACGCCGGCCAGGGCCGCCACCTCTTCCAGGGTGGGCCTGCCGTTGTGCCGTCCGCTCACGACCCTCGAACTCCCCTCGTGCGACATCGCGCGCCGCACCGGTCGGCTCGCGGTTGATCAGGCAAGGCGGTGGTGGCTCTTCCTTGCGGTTGCTCTTCCCCGTCGGCCGCTCTTCCCCGCCGGCACCGGCACGCTACACCGACCGCGGGTGGGAGCGCTCCCACAGTACTCGCGATCTCCGCTCGGAGCCATGGGCCGCGCGCAGGACCTGCACGATGCCTTGGCAAGCCGAGCCGCGCGACTCCGCTCCGACGCCCTTCCACTCATCAAGCAGCGTTCATCTCTTGACACTTGGACCCATGAGGCAGCAACCTTCCGGCAGCGGTGGGAGCGCTCCCACGCTTGGATGGGCACGGCCGGCCTTCGCCGACGGACCCGGTCCGGGCCGGGCCCGGCCCTTCGCCGAGTCGCAGAAGCCCGCGGGCTCCCCTGGCGCACACAGAGCACCACCTTGGACGAGGAGAGTGGAATGCGCACTGCCAGCAGCAGACGCCGCCGCACCGCGATCGCCGCGGCCGCCGTCGTCGTAATCGGCTCGACCGTGCTCACCGCCTGTGGCGACGACGGCGGCGGTGGCGCGGCCGGCAGCGAGAAGATCACGCTGCGCATAGGCACGTTCGGGTCCTTCGGCTACGACAACACGACCGGGGCCAAGCTCTACGCCGAGTACGAGAAGACCCACCCCCGGATCCGCATAGAAGAGTCGAACGTCGCCGACGGGCAGAAGTACTGGGACACGCTCAAGCTGCGCCTGTCGCGCGGCAGCGGTCTCGCGGACATCCAGGCCCTGGAGGTGGGCTACATCTCGGAGGCGACCGGGCCCGCCATGGCGGACAAGTGGATCGACCTCGGCAAGACGGGCGGCGCGGACCTCGGCGGGTTCCTCGACTGGAAGGTCAAGCAGGCCACCACGGGCGACGGCAAGGTCATCGGCCTCGGCACGGACATCGGCCCCATGGCCATCTGCTACAACAAGGACCTGTTCGCCCAGGCCAAGCTGCCGACGGAGCGCACCGAGGTCGCCAAGCTCTGGGCCGGCGACTGGGGGAAGTTCCTGGCGGTCGGAGAGGCGTACAAGAAGAACGCGCCGGCCGGAACGGCATTCCACGACTCCGCGAGCGGCCTGTTCAACGCCGTGGTTTCCAGCGAGCCCGTGCAGTACGCCAACGCCAAGGGCGAGCTGGACTACGAGAACAGTCCCGGCGTGAAGAAGGCCTGGCAGACCGCCGTGGCAGCGGCTCAGGGAGAACTGACGGCAAAACTGCGCCAGTTCGACGAGAAGGGCACCTGGAACGCGGCCTTCAAGAACGCGAGGTTCGCCACCGTCGCCTGCCCGAGCTGGATGACGGGCATCATCAAGGAGCAGGCCGGCCCGGAGAACCAGGGGAAGTGGGACATCGCCGCGCCGCCCGTCGCCGGCAACTGGGGCGGCGCGTTCCTCGCCGTACCGAAGTCCGGCAAGCATGCCAAGGAGGCCGCCGAGCTCGCCGCCTGGCTGACCGCGCCGGCGCAGCACGCCAAGGTCTTCGGCGTGAACGGCAACATTCCGTCTTCCAAGGACACGCTCACCTCCCCGGCGGTTCAGGACGCCAAGCTGCCGTACTTCGGCGAGGCCCCGGTCGGGAAGATCTACTCCGAGGCCGCGGCCGGCATCACGCCCGCGCCGATCGGCCGCTGGGACGGCCAGGTGAAGACCTTCCTCACCGACAACGGCATCCTCGACATCGAGCAGCGCGGCACCGACCCGGCGAAGGCCTGGGAGAACGTCAAGAAGCTGGTCGACGACAAGATCGACCAGTAGCGGGAGCCGTGTGACGGCCGACCGCTGCCTGCAACGCGTGACGGCCGACCGCCGCCTGCAGGCAGCAGGCCGTCCCCGTACGCAGCATCCCGCCCACCACCCACCGACCTGGAAGGACGCCCCCGTGGCCACCTCCGCACGGGTGACGAGTGGCAGCTCCCCGCCGCCCACCGCACCGCCCTCCGCCAGCAGCTCCCGCCGGGGCCCTTCCGGCCGGGACAGCCGGCGCAGCACGCTCCACCGCCTGGACCTGAAGGCGACCCCGTACGTCTTCGTCGCCCCGTTCTTCCTCACCTTTGCGGCCTTCGGCCTCTTCCCGCTCATCTACACGGGCTGGCTCTCGCTGCACCGGGTCGAGCTCGGCGGAAACGCACAGTGGAAGGGACTGGAGAACTACAACTCTCTGGCGACCAGCGAGTTCTTCTGGAACGCGCTCGCCAACACCTTCACGATCGGGGTGCTCTCGACCGTTCCCCAGCTGCTGATGGCCCTTGGCCTGGCGCACCTGCTCAACTACAGAATGCGCGGCCGGGGCTTCTTCCGGGTCGCGATCCTCGCCCCGTACGCGACCTCGATCGCCGCAGCGACGCTCGTCTTCGCCCAGCTGTTCAACACCGACTACGGCCTGGTCAACACGGCCCTGGAGTGGTCCGGCTTCCGGCCGGTCTCCTGGGAGTCCGCCAAGTGGCCTTCGCAGATCGCGATTTCGGTGATCGTGACCTGGCGCTGGACGGGCTACAACGCGCTCATCTACCTGGCGGCGATGCAGGCGGTCCCGCAGGACCTGTACGAGGCCGCGGCGCTGGACGGGGCATCGCGCCTGCGCCAGTTCCTCAGTGTCACCATCCCCTCCATCCGGCCGACCATCCTCTTCACGATCGTGGTCTCCACCATCGGGGCCACCCAGCTGTTCGGCGAACCGATGCTCTTCGGCGGCAGCGTCGGCGTCAGCGGCGGCAGCGGAAACCAGTTCCAGACGCTGAGCCTGCTCATGTACGAGAAGGGGTGGGTGACCGGCGCGCTGGGCCAGGCCTCCGCCATCGCGTGGGTCATGCTGCTGCTCCTGCTGCTCGTCGGCGCCGTCCAGGCGCTGATCTCCCGCTCGAACCGCAGCAAGCAGGGGAGTTGAGTTCATGCCCGCCCGCACACCCGACACGACCACCACTCCCATGCGGCCGCGCGCCCGGCGGCTTCGCCCGTCGGCAGGCCGCCAGCACCACGCGGGTCCGCTGACCTACGTCCTGCTGGGCCTGGCCGCAGTGGTCTCCCTCTTCCCGCTCTACTGGAACGTCGTCGCCGCCTCCCACTCGGGCGAGCGCGTGGTCGAAGCACCGGCCCCGCTCCTGCCCGGCCCCCGGCTCTTCGACAACCTCACCTTCGCCTGGAACCAGGTCGACATGGGTCAGGCACTGTTCAACACCACGATAGTGGCCGGGCTGGTGGCACTGTCCACCGTGCTGTTCTCCACCCTGGCCGGCTTCGCCTTCGCCAAGCTGCCGTTCAAGGGCCGGAGCGCCATGCTCGCACTGGTGGTGGCGACCATGACCATCCCGCCGCAACTCAGCGTGATCCCCCTCTACCAGATCATCACGGACCTGGGCTGGGTCGACCAGCTCCAGTCGGTCGTCCTGCCCTCGCTGGTCGCCGCCTTCGGCGTGTTCTTCATGCGCCAGTTCCTCACCGAGGCACTGCCCGTGGAGCTGGTGGAGGCGGCCCGGATGGACGGCGCGCACAGCCTGCGGATCATCTGGCACGTGGTGTTCCCGGTGGCCCGGCCCGCGATGGCGGTCCTCGGGATGCTCGTCTTCGTCCAGGCCTGGAACGATTTCTTCTGGCCGTTCATCGCGCTGACACCGGACGGGAATCCGACCCTCCAGGTCGCCCTGGCCGGCCTCGGCGCCGGCAACCACACGGTCGACCAGGCCGTGGTGCTGACCGGGGCGCTCCTGTCCACGCTGCCGCTGCTCCTGGTCTTCGCCGTACTCGGCAAGCACATCGTCGGCGGCATCACCGCCGGCGCCGTCAAGAACTGACCGGCTCGTCCGCCCGCCCGTACCGTATCCGTACTTCGCGTTGGGAGCGCTCCGCCATGACCGCGTCCGAGAGCCGGCCGCTCACCGCCATCCGCTCGTTCCCGTCCGACTTCCTGTGGGGCACGGCCACCGCCGCATACCAGATCGAGGGCGCCGCCCGTGAGGACGGCCGGACGCCGTCCATCTGGGACACCTTCTCGCACACGCCGGGCAAGGTCTTCGGCGGCCACACGGGTGATGTGGCGGTGGACCACTACCACCGGTTCCGCGAAGACGTCCGGCTGATGTCCGAACTCGGTTTCGGGGCCTACCGTTTCTCCGTGTCCTGGTCCCGGGTCCAGCCGACCGGGCGCGGCCCGGCCGTCCAGCGCGGCCTGGACTTCTACCGCCGGCTCGTCGACGAGCTGCTCGCCGCCGGCATCGAACCCGCCCTCACCCTCTACCACTGGGACCTGCCCCAGGAACTGGAGGACGTGGGCGGCTGGCCGGAGCGCGCCACCGCCGGCCGGTTCGCCGAGTACGCAGGACTCGTCGCGGACGCCCTGGGAGACCGGGTGAGGCGCTGGACCACCCTCAACGAACCCTGGTGCAGCGCCTTCCTGGGTTACGGCTCCGGGGTCCACGCCCCGGGCCGCACCGACCCGGTCGCCGCCCTGCGCGCGGCCCATCACCTCAACCTCGGGCACGGTCTGGCCGTCCAGGCCCTGCGGGCCGCGCTGCCCGAGGGCCGTCAACTGGCGGTTTCGCTCAACCTCCATGAGATCCGCCCGCTGACCCCCGCGGAGGAGGACCGGGAGGCGGCCCGGCGCATCGACGCCGTCGGCAACCGGATCTGGTTGGGCCCGATGCTGGAGGGCGCCTATCCGGAGGACCTGTTCGCGGACACCGCGCACCTCACGGACTGGTCGTTCGTCCAGGACGGCGACACCGCGACCAGTCACCAGCCACTGGACCTGCTCGCCCTCAACTACTACACCCCGACGATCGTCTCGCACGTCGCGGAGGGCGAAGAGAGGCCGCAGGACGACGGCCACGGAAACAGTGCGCACTCGCCCTGGCCCGGTGCGGACGACGTCGCCTTCCACCGGGCGCCGGGCGAACGCACCGCCATGGGCTGGCCGGTGGACCCGGGCGCACTCCACGACCTGCTGACCCGGACGGCCGCAAGGTTTCCCGGCCTGCCGCTCCTCATCAGCGAGAACGGCGCGGCGTACGAGGACGAGATCGGCCCGGACGGCACGGTCCACGATGCGGAGCGCGCCGCCTACGTCCACGCGCACCTTGAGGCCGTACACCGGGCGATCGCCGCCGGGGTGGACGTGCGCGGCTACTTCCTCTGGTCGCTGCTCGACAACTTCGAGTGGGCGTACGGCTACGCCAAGCGGTTCGGCGCGGTCCACGTCGACTACGACACCCTGAAGCGCACCCCGAAGTCGAGCGCACGCTGGTACGGGACGGTGGCGCGGACGGGCGAGCTGCGTCCCCCGGGCGACCTCTAAGTGAGCGTTTGATTCTCGGTTGTCTGTTTCATTTGGCTTGGCTGTCGCGCCAGTTGTGGGTGGTCTCGTGTGTGAGGCGGCGGGTCATGAGGTT
>NZ_JBEZBN010000043.1:0-55474 GCF_040647115.1 Streptomyces sp. NPDC044571 | reverse complement strand
CAGGGAGGCACGTGACCGTGCCCGGGCCGGCAGCGGATGAAAAATACGTTGGCCGGTCCTCCGGAGAGCTGCGCCGGCGCCGGACCGTGTAGGCCGTGCCCGGGGGGCGGGGGGACTCGCCCAGGTAGGTGTGGCCGCGCAGCGTGCACCACGCCGGGATGTCCAGGCGGGCGACCTCGTCGTCCGAGACGACGGTGACGGTGCCCCCCACCGGCACCGAGCCGATCACGCGCGCCAGCTCGATCACCGGCTGCGGACAGCGCAGGCCCAGCGCGTCGATCTCCAGGGAGTCGGCCACCGGCCCGCCCTCCACCGGCTCCGTCACGCCGAGCGTGCCGCGCACCCCGGCGACCACTCCCGGCAGGACCTCCAGGAAGCCGTTGACCTCCTCCGCGGTCGTGCCCGCCGGCAGGGAGACCCGTACGTTGCCCTCCGACAGCACCCCCATCGCCCGCAGCACGTGACTCGGGGTCAGGGTCGAGCTGGTGCAGGAGGACCCGGACGAGACGGAGTACCCCGCCCGGTCCAACTCGTGCAGCAGGCTCTCCCCGTCGACGTAGAGGCAGGAGAAGGTGACCAGGTGCGGCAGCCGCCGCTCGGGGTGGCCGACCACCTCCACGTCCGGCACCAGCCGGACCACCCGCCGCCGGATCCGGTCCACCAGGACCCGCAGCCGCTCCGCCTCCGCGTCGGCCTCGGCCCGGACGGCCCGCAGCGAGGCCGCCGCCGCCACGACGGCCGGGAGATTGGTGAAGCCGGGGGAGCGGCCGAACTCCCGCTCGTCCACCGGGCCTTGCGGTGAGAAGCGGGCGCCCTTGCGGACGGCCAGCAGGCCGACCCCCGCCGGGCCGCCCCATTTGTGGGCGCTGGCCGTCAGTACCGACCAGCCGCCCTCCACCGGCCCCCAGCCCAGCGACTGCGCCGCGTCCACCAGCAGCGGCACCCCCGCCGCCGCGCAGACCTCGGCGACCTCCGCCACCGGCTGCACCGTGCCCACCTCGTGGTTGGCCGACTGCAGGCAGGCCAGGGCGGTGGCCGGTCCGAGGGCAGAGGCGTAGTCGGCCGCGGAGACCGCGCCCGTGCGGTCCACCGGTACCTCCGTCACCGTCCCCCCGGCCGCCTCGTGCGCCGCCGCCGCGTGCAGTACAGAACTGTGTTCGACCGCCGATACGACCAGATGACCGCCGACGCGTCGGCGCCCGGCGAGGGCTCCCGCGAGGCCCGAGTGAACCGCGTGCGTCCCCGAAGGAGTGAACACGAGCTCGTCGGGGCGACAGCCCACCGCCTCCGCGGCCGCTTCCCGGGCCGCGTCCAGCAGCAGTCTGGCGCGCCGGCCCTCCCGGTACAGCCGGGCGGGGTCCGCCCAGCCCTCGTCCAGGGCTGCCTGCAGCGCCTGGCGGGCCACGGGGTGCAGGGGGGCGGCGGACGCGGTGTCGAAGTACGGCATCCGGTCACCGTAAAGGAGGAGTCGTGCGCAGCACGCCCTGGCGGGGTGGTGGTCGGGCGACGGGCGGGACGGCGGGGCGCGCCGTTCGAGGTCAGGGGCCGTCAGATGGGGTCCGCAGGCGGCCGTCCAGGGGGTGTTGGGCCGTCCCCCGTACGGCGGATCCATCCCTTCGGGGGCCGTAGCGGCGCGTTGGGCACCCTCCCCGCGCGACCCCAAATAGCGTCCAGTAGGGTTTGGTCCGCATAAACATCCAAACCCCTGCCTGCGTCAGGGCCGGCGACCGACCCGAATACGGCCGCGGCCGGCCGCGCGGGCCGAGACTCTCGGGAAGGCGCTACGTGAGTCCCTACGGCTCCGACCGCTCGCCGCGGCGCCCGATGCGGCGGAAGCTGCTGCAGGCGCTGACTGCGGGCGTGGTCCTGGCGACCGCCACTGGTTGCTCGTACAACTGGAAAAGCTTCCCCCGCCTCGGAATGCCCACCCCGGTCACGGAGGAGGCGCCTCGCATCCTCTCCCTGTGGCAGGGGTCGTGGGCGGCCGCTCTCATCACGGGCATCCTGGTCTGGGGCCTGATCCTGTGGAGCGTCATCTTCCACCGGCGCAGCCGGACGAAGGTGGAGGTCCCTCCGCAGACCCGGTACAACATGCCCATCGAGGCGCTGTACACCGTGGTCCCGCTCATCATCGTCTCGGTGCTGTTCTACTTCACCGCGCGTGACGAGTCGAAGCTGCTCTCCCTCTCCGCCAAGCCGGCGCACACGATCAACGTGATCGGCTTCCAGTGGAGCTGGGGCTTCAACTACGTCGAGAACGTCGACGGCGACGGTGGGACTCCGAAGGCCGGTGAGGTTCCCAAGGAGCTCGCCGCCATCCCGGACCGCTTCACCAAGGAATTCCCCGCGGGCGCCGAAGGCGTCTACGAGAAGGGCGTTCCCGGCGACCGCAACTTCCAGACCGGCAACCCGGGGCCGACCCTCTGGCTGCCCAAGGGCGAGAAGGTCCGCTTCATCCTGTCGTCGAACGACGTCATCCACTCGTTCTGGGTGGTTCCGTTCCTCATGAAGCAGGACGTCATCCCCGGTCACACCAACGTCTTCGAGGTGACGCCCTCGCAGGAGGGCACCTTCGTGGGCAAGTGCGCCGAGCTCTGCGGCGTCGACCACTCCCGGATGCTCTTCAACGTCAAGGTCGTCTCGCCCGAGCGATACCGGGCACACCTGAAGGAACTGGCCGAGAAGGGGCAGACCGGCTTCCTCCCGGCCGGCATCAAGCAGACCGACCCGGCCCGGAATGCGGAGACGAACAAACTGTGAGCATCCTCAACGAATCTCAGGGTGCCGCCGCCGACTCGTATGAGAACGAGCTGCCGGTGCGGCGCAAGCAGCCGGGCAATGTCGTCGTGAAGTGGATGACCACTACCGACCACAAGACCATCGGCACGATGTACCTGGTCACCTCGTTCGTGTTCTTCCTCATCGGCGGGATCATGGCGCTCTTCATGCGCGCCGAGCTGGCCCGTCCGGGTACGCAGATCATGTCGAACGAGCAGTTCAACCAGGCGTTCACCATGCATGGCACGATCATGCTGCTGATGTTCGCCACCCCGCTGTTCGCCGGTTTCGCGAACTGGATCATGCCGCTGCAGATCGGCGCGCCCGACGTGGCGTTCCCGCGGCTGAACATGTTCGCGTACTGGCTGTACCTCTTCGGCTCGACCATCGCGGTGGGCGGCTTCCTCACGCCGAACGGCGCCGCCGACTTCGGCTGGTTCGCCTACACCCCGCTGACCGACGCGGTGCACTCGCCCGGTATCGGCGGCGACATGTGGATCATGGGTCTGGCCTTCTCCGGCTTCGGCACGATCCTCGGCTCGGTCAACTTCATCACCACGATCATCTGCATGCGCGCTCCGGGCATGACGATGTTCCGCATGCCGATCTTCACCTGGAACGTGCTGCTGACCGGTGTCCTGGTCCTGCTCGCCTTCCCGGTGCTGGCCGCCGCGCTCTTCGCGCTGGAGGCCGACCGCAAGTTCGGTGCGCACGTGTTCGACCCGGCCAACGGCGGCGCCCTGCTGTGGCAGCACCTCTTCTGGTTCTTCGGACACCCCGAGGTGTACATCATCGCCCTGCCGTTCTTCGGCATCGTCTCCGAGATCATCCCGGTCTTCTCCCGCAAGCCGATGTTCGGTTACATCGGTCTGATCGGTGCGACGATCGCGATCGCCGGCCTCTCGGTGACCGTGTGGGCCCACCACATGTACGTCACCGGCGGTGTGCTGCTGCCGTTCTTCTCCTTCATGACCTTCCTGATCGCGGTCCCGACCGGTGTGAAGTTCTTCAACTGGATCGGCACCATGTGGAAGGGCTCGCTGTCCTTCGAGACCCCGATGCTCTGGACGATCGGCTTCCTGGTCACCTTCACCTTCGGTGGTCTGACCGGCGTCATCCTGGCCTCGCCCCCGATGGACTTCCACGTCTCCGACTCGTACTTCGTCGTCGCGCACTTCCACTACGTCGTCTTCGGCACCGTGGTGTTCGCGATGTTCGCCGGCTTCCACTTCTGGTGGCCGAAGTTCACGGGCAAGATGCTGGACGAGCGCCTCGGCAAGATCACCTTCTGGACGCTGTTCATCGGCTTCCACGGCACGTTCCTGGTGCAGCACTGGCTGGGTGCCGAGGG
Organism: Streptomyces sp. NPDC044571; assembly: GCF_040647115.1. Lineage (NCBI taxonomy): Bacteria > Bacillati > Actinomycetota > Actinomycetes > Kitasatosporales > Streptomycetaceae > Streptomyces > Streptomyces sp. NPDC044571. Next base: position 51,345 of record NZ_JBEZBN010000043.1, on the reverse strand, counting down.
CATGCCGCGCCGTTACGCGGACTACCTCGCGGCCGACGGCTTCACCGCGCTGAACACGGTCTCGACCATCAGCTCGTTCCTGCTGGGCCTGTCGATCCTGCCCTTCCTGTACAACGTCTGGAAGACGGCGAAGTACGGCAAGAAGATCGAGGTCGACGACCCGTGGGGCTACGGCCGTTCGCTGGAGTGGGCGACTTCCTGCCCGCCGCCGCGGCACAACTTCCTCACCCTGCCGCGGATCCGTTCCGAATCCCCGGCGTTCGACCTGCACCACCCGGAGATCGCGGCCCTCGACCACCTTGAGGACCACGCCGGCACCAAGGCCGTCACCGGTGGCAAGGAGGCCGGCAAGTGAAGATCCAGGGCAAGATGTTCCTCTGGCTCTCCTTCTTCATCCTGATCATGGCCGTCGTGTACGGCGTGTGGTCGAAGGAGCCCGTCGGAACCACCGCGCTCTTCCTGGCCTTCGGCCTGAGCGTCATGATCGGCTACTACCTGGCCTTCACCGCCAGGCGCGTCGACGAGATGGCCCAGGACAACCTGGAGGCCGACGTCGCCGACGAGGCGGGCGAGCTGGGGTTCTTCTCCCCGCACAGCTGGCAGCCGCTCTCGCTGGGCATCGGCGGTGCGCTCGCCTTCATGGCCGTCATCTTCGGCTGGTGGCTCATGTACTTCTCGGCCCCGATCATCCTGATCGGCCTGTGGGGCTGGGTGTACGAGTACTACCGCGGTGAGAACGCCAACCAGTAGCGGTACCCGTGCATGACACCTGGGGCCCGGACACCTCGAACAGAGGAGTCCGGGCCCCTCGTTTGCAGTCACCCCGCGCGCCGTAATGCTCATACCTTCATAGCGTTGGCTCCATGAAGCACTCACCGCGTCTTTGGACGGTCATCAGCAGCTCCGTGCTGGTCGCCTCCCTCGGTGCCGGCGCCACCGCATGCGGGTCCGGCGACAACCCGCTGTCAGCCCGCCCGTACGACGCGGGCGACCAGGTCGCCATCAACCAGCCCTCGGGCGGCCGCCCCGTCGACCCCAAGCGGCCCCTGGAGGTCACCACCAAGGGGCACGGCGCCCGCATCACCGACGTGACCGCCGTGGACACCCACGGCCGCCGTCTCGCGGGCGAACTGTCCGCCAAGGGCGACCGCTGGCACAGCACCGCCTCCATGGCCGCAGGTACCCGCTACACGGTCACGGTGAGCACCGAGAACCAGCGCGGCGCCCCCGGCCAGCGCACCATGACCTTCGACACCACCCCGTCCAAGGCGCTGCTCCAGGTGAAGCTCGGTCCCCAGGCCGGCAGGTACGGCGTCGGGCAGCCCCTCACGGCCGAACTCAGCGAGGCCGTCAAGGACAAGGCCGCCCGCGCCGTCGTGGAGCGCGGCCTGGTCGTCGAGTCCTCGCCGGGAGTCGAGGGCGCCTGGTACTGGGTGGACGACAAGACCCTCCACTACCGGCCGAAGGACTACTGGCCGGCCCACTCCACCGTCTCGCTGCGGAGCAACCTGGAGGGGGTCAGGATCACCGACGACCTCAACGGGGCCGCGAGCAAGCCGCTGAAGCTGGAGATCGGCGACCGGGTCGAGGCCATCACCGACGCCGCGGCCCACTCCCTCACCTTCAAGCGCAACGGAGAAGTGATCAACACCATTCCGGTGACCACCGGAAAGCCCGGCTTCTCCACCCGCAACGGAGTCAAGGTGGTGCTCGGCAAGCAGTACTTCGTCCGGATGCGCGGCGACACCGTCGGCATCGGCGGCAGTGAGAACTACGACTTGCCCGTCTACTACGCCACGCGCGTCACCTGGAGTGGTGAATACGTCCACGCCGCCCCGTGGTCCGTGGGCTCCCAGGGATACGAGAACGTCAGTCACGGCTGCACCGGCATGAGCACGGGCAACGCCGCCTGGTTCTTCGAGAACATCACCGAGGGCGACGTCGTCAAGGTGATCAACAGCATCGGCGAGGACATGGCCCCGTTTGGAAACGGCTTCGGCGACTGGAACGTGGACTGGAAGGACTGGCGCCAGGGCAGCGCCCTGCTCAAGGGCACCCACGTGAACCACAACCCCGTCGACCAGGCCCGTCTGCGCCCCCAGGTCTGAGCGGCCCCGGCGGGGCCTGCCCCACTCGGGCGGGCCCCGCCGCGCAATGCCCCGTACGGGGACCCCCACGGGCCACTCGTACGGGCTACGCGTCCAGCGAGAGCCGGCAACGCAGCAGGCGGGCCAGGGCGTCCGCGAACTCCACCGGGTCGACCGGAAGGGTCACCGCCGCGTCCGCGCGGCTCCAGGTGGCCAGCCAGGCGTCCTGCGGGCGCCCCATGAGCAACAGGACGGGCGGGCAGCGGAAGATCTCGTCCTTGATCTGCCGGCACACCCCCATGCCCCCGGCCGGAACCGCCTCACCGTCCAGCACGCACGCGTCGATCCCGCCCGCGTCCAGCTCGCTCAGAACGGCCGGCAGCGTGGCGCACTCCACGAACTCGACCGGCGGCAGGTCCGCAGCGGGCCTGCGACCGGTCGCCAGCCGCACCTGCTCCCGCGTGCCCGCGTCGTCGCTGTAGACCAGAACCCGTGCAGTCGACTGCATTTCGTTCCTCCACGGTGCCGTGAAACACATTGATGATGCGCGGGATGCTACTCCGTCCGACCCGGTGTCAACATCGGTTCGCGCACCCTCGCCCGTGCCACGCGGAGGGCCGCTCTGATGGGCCGTTCGGGCCTTGCACACGCCCCTGACACTCCGAACGGCACCCCCCGGGGTGAGGGCGGGATAAGCGACCGACATAATGTCGGTCGTGGCGACAGCAACGACAGTAGATACCGGGCACGCGCACCCGACGGTCAACCGGCCGAACCTCGTCAGCGTCGGAACCATCATCTGGTTGAGTTCCGAGCTGATGTTCTTCGCGGCCCTCTTCGCGATGTACTTCACCCTGCGATCCGTGACGGGTCCCGAGTACTGGGCAGAGCAGGCTTCGGCCCTCAACCTGCCCTTCTCGGCAACGAACACGACGATCCTGGTGCTCTCCTCCCTCACCTGCCAGCTCGGCGTTTTCGCCGCAGAGCGCGGTGACGTGAAGAAGCTCCGGTCGTGGTTCGTGATCACATTCGTGATGGGTGCGATCTTCATTGGCGGCCAGGTGTTCGAGTACACCGAGCTGGTCAAGCACGAGGGCATGTCTCTCAAGTCAGGTCCGTACGGCACGGTGTTCTACCTGACCACCGGCTTCCACGGCCTGCACGTGACAGGCGGTCTCATCGCCTTCCTGCTGGTCCTCGGCCGGACGTACGCGGCCAAGAGGTTCACCCACGAACAGGCCACGTCGGCCATCGTCGTGTCCTACTACTGGCACTTCGTCGATGTCGTCTGGATCGGCCTCTTCGCGACGATCTACTTGATCAAGTAGCGAACACGTCGCCGGGCCCGACCCGGCACTCATCCAGAAACACCGACGCAGAAGATCCTGACACCGGGGTAATCCGTGAAAAAGCTCTCCGCACGACGACGCCATCCGCTGGCGGCGGTCGTCGTTCTACTCCTCGCGCTGGCGGCCACTGGGGGGCTGTACGCCGCCTTCGCCCCTGCGGGCAAGGCGCAGGCCGATGAAACCGCCCAGTCCCTCGCCATCGAGGAGGGCAAGAAGCTCTACGCCGTGGGCTGCGCAAGCTGCCACGGAACCGGCGGTCAGGGTTCCACTGACGGCCCCAGCCTGGTCGGCGTCGGCTCCGCGGCCGTCGACTTCCAGGTGAGCACGGGCCGCATGCCCGCCCAGCAGCCCGGCGCCCAGGTGCCGAAGAAGCCGGTCATCTACTCCCAGGCTCAGATCGACCAGCTGGCCGCGTACATCGCCTCCCTCGGCGCCGGCCCGATCAGGCCGACCGAGAAGCAGTACGACCCGGCGGGCGCCGACGTCGCCAAGGGTGGCGAGCTGTTCCGCAACAACTGCGCGCAGTGCCACAACTTCACCGGCGAGGGCGGCGCGCTGACGAACGGCAAGTACGCTCCCAACCTTGAGGACGTCTCGCCCAAGCACATCTACGAGGCCATGCTCACCGGCCCGCAGAACATGCCCTCCTTCCCCGACAGCACGATGCCGGAGAAGCAGAAGAAGGACATCATCGCGTACCTCCAGAACGTGAACGGCGAGAAGTCGGTCAGCCCTGGCGGCCTGAAGCTCGGTGGCCTCGGCCCCGTCTCCGAGGGTCTGTTCGGCTGGATCTTCGCTCTGGGTGCGCTGATCGCTGTCGCCGTCTGGGTCGCGGCCCACACCGCTAAGGCCAAGAAGTCATGAGTAGCCAAGACATTCCCGAAGACAAGCACCTGCCGAGCGAGCAGGGCGACGCGCACCACGGCGCCGTAGCGGTCGCGGACGACCCGTTCGCCGACCCCGGCCTGCCGGTCCACAAGCCGCGTATCCAGGACATCGACGAGCGGGCCGCGAAGCGCTCCGAGCGCACCGTGGCGATGCTGTTCACGCTGTCGATGCTGGCGACGATCGGTTTCATCGTCTCCTACGTGGCCATCCCGATCGAGAAGATCGTGTACATCTTCCCGCTCGGGAAGGTCAGCGGGCTCAACTTCGCGCTGGGCCTCACGCTGGGCACCGCCCTCTTCTGCATCGGCGCGGGCGCGGTCCACTGGGCCCGCACCCTGATGTCCGACGTCGAGGTCGCCGACGAGCGCCACCCGATCGGGGCCTCGCCGGAGGTCCGGGCGAAGGTGATGCAGGACTTCGCCGACGGTGCGAACGAGTCCGCCATCGGCCGCCGCCCGCTGATCCGCAACACCATGCTCGGCGCGCTGGCCCTGCTGCCGCTGTCCGCCGTGGTGATCATGCGCGACCTGGGCCCGCTGCCCGAGGACAAGCTGCGCAAGACCCTGTGGGCCAAGGGCAAGCTGCTCATCAACCAGAACACGAACGAGCCGCTGCGTCCCGAGGACGTCCAGGTCGGGTCGCTGACCTTCGCCATGCCCGAGGGCCTGGAGGAGACCCAGCACGACTTCCAGAACCAGATCGCCAAGGCCGCCCTGATGATCGTCCGGATCAAGCCGGAGGACATCAAGGACAAGCAGGAGCTGGAGTGGTCCCACGAGGGCATCGTGGCCTACTCCAAGATCTGCACCCACGTCGGCTGCCCGATCAGCCTGTACGAGCAGCAGACGCACCACGTGCTCTGCCCGTGCCACCAGTCCACCTTCGACCTCTCCGACGGCGCCCGAGTCATCTTCGGCCCGGCCGGCCACGCGCTTCCGCAGCTGCGGATCGGCGTGAACGGTGAAGGCTTCCTCGAAGCGCTCGGCGACTTCGAGGAGCCCGTCGGTCCTGCATTCTGGGAGCGCGGATGAGCACTGCCACTGACACGAAGCGCACGGCGCCTTCCAAGGGCGAGCGCGTAGCCGACTGGGCGGACGGCCGCCTGGGCATCTACAGCCTCGCCAAGGCGAACATGCGCAAGATCTTCCCGGACCACTGGTCCTTCATGCTCGGTGAGATCTGCCTCTACACCTTCATCATCATCATCCTCACGGGTGTGTACCTGACCCTGTTCTTCCACCCGAGCATGAACGAGGTCGTCTACCACGGCTCGTACGTGCCGATGCAGGGCGTCCAGATGTCCGAGGCCTTCTCCTCGACGCTGGACATCAGCTTCGACGTCCGCGGCGGTCTGCTCATCCGGCAGATCCACCACTGGTCGGCGCTGGTCTTCGTCGCGGCCATGGTCGTGCACATGATGCGCGTCTTCTTCACGGGCGCCTTCCGCAAGCCGCGCGAGGTCAACTGGATCTTCGGCTTCCTGCTGCTGGTCCTCGGCATGTTCACCGGTTTCACCGGTTACTCCCTGCCGGACGACCTGCTCTCGGGCACCGGTGTCCGCTTCATGGAGGGCGCGATCCTGTCCGTGCCGATCGTCGGCACGTACCTGTCGTTCTTCCTCTTCGGCGGCGAGTTCCCCGGCGGCGACTTCGTCGCGCGGTTCTACTCGATCCACATCCTGCTGCTGCCCGGCATCATGCTGGGCCTGCTGGTGGCACACCTGATCCTGGTCTTCTACCACAAGCACACCCAGTTCGCGGGTCCCGGCAAGACGAACAACAACGTCGTCGGCATGCCGCTGCTGCCGGTCTACATGGCCAAGGCCGGAGGCTTCTTCTTCCTGGTCTTCGGTGTGATCGCGGCCATCGCGGCGATCGCCTCGATCAACCCGATCTGGGCCCTCGGCCCGTACCGCCCGGACCACGTGTCCACCGGTGCGCAGCCCGACTGGTACATGGGTATGCCGGAAGGCCTGATCCGTGCCATGCCCGGCTGGGAGATCAACCTGTGGGGCCACACGCTCGTCCTGGGCGTGTTCGTTCCGCTGCTGCTCTTCCCGCTGGTGCTGGGCGCGATCGCCGTCTGGCCGTTCATCGAGTCCTGGGTCACCGGCGACAAGCGCGAGCACCACATCCTGGACCGCCCGCGCAACGTCCCGACCCGTACGGCCTTCGGTGCCGCCTGGATCGCGGAGTACATCGTGCTGCTGGTCGGCGGTGGAAACGACATGTTCGCGCAGTACTTCCACCTCTCGATCAACAACATCACCTGGTTCGTCCGGATCGGCTTCTTCGCCGTCCCGGTCCTGGTCTTCATCGCCACCAAGCGGATCTGCCTCGGCCTCCAGCGCCGGGACCGCGACAAGGTGCTGCACGGTCGCGAGACCGGCATCATCAAGCGCCTGCCGCACGGTGAGTTCATCGAGGTCCACGAGCCGCTTTCGCAGGGCGCACTGCACACGCTCACCGCGCACGAGCAGTACAAGCCGGTCGAGATCGGCCCGACGGTCGACGAGAACGGTGTCGAGCGCAAGATCGGCCGGATGCAGAAGCTCCGCGCGAAGCTCAGCAAGGGCTTCTACGCGGAGGACAACCAGATTCCGAAGCCCACGGTGGAGGAGTACAAGGAGATCCAGAGCGGCCACGGCCACCACTGATCCCGCTTGAGGGACTGATTTCGGTCAGTCCTGGTGTCGCCACGGCGAGAGCCCCGTCCAGGGTCTGGACGGGGCTCTTTGCCGTCCCGCGGGGCTGGATAGGCTGAAGCCCTTCCCATTCGACGTGGACCTTCAGGAGCGGACCATGAACGTTGTGACCCCGGCAGGCGGCGACAGCGTGGCGGCCCGCAGCTGGCCGGGCATCCTCGACGCCCTGCTCGGCGGCCAGGACCTGCGGGCCGAGGACACCGCGTGGGCCATGGACCGGATCATGCGTGGAGAGGCCACCGACGCCCAGATCGCCGGCTTCGTGGTCGCGCTGCGGGCCAAGGGGGAGACGGTCACGGAGATCAACGGCCTCGTACGGACCATGTACGAGCACGCCAACCTGATCGAGGTGCCCGGCCGGACCGTGGACATCGTCGGCACCGGCGGTGACGGGGCCAAGACGGTCAACATCTCCACCATGTCGGCCGTGGTGGTCGCGGGCACCGGCGCCAAGGTCGTCAAGCACGGCAACCGGGCCGCGTCCTCCGCGAGCGGGGCCTCGGACGTGCTGGAGAAGCTCGGCGTCAACCTGGACCTGCCGCCCGAGCGGGTGGTGCAGGTCGCCGAGGAGGCCGGGATCACCTTCTGCTTCGCGGTGAAGTTCCACCCGGCGCTGCGGCACGTGGCCGCGGCCCGCAAGGAACTGGGCATCCGGACCACCTTCAACTTCCTGGGACCGCTGACCAACCCGGCGCGGGTGCGGGCGCAGGCCACGGGCGTGGCCGACGCGCGGGTGGCCCCCATCGTCGCGGGCGTACTGGCCGAGCGCGGTTCCTCGGCGCTGGTGTTCCGCGGCGACGACGGCCTGGACGAGCTGACGACGACCGCCACGTCCCGAGTGTGGTGGGTGCGCGACGGCCGGGTGGACGAGCAGCCCTTCGACCCGCGGGACGTGGGCATCGAACTGGTCGACGTATCGCAGCTGCGCGGGGCGGACGCCTCGTACAACGCCGACGTCGCCCGCCGCCTGCTCGCGGGCGAGACGGGCCCGGTCCGCGACGCCGTCCTGCTGAACTCGGCGGCCGCCCTGGTCGCCCTGGACCCCGGCACCGGCTCCCTGGAGGAGCAGCTGCGGGCCGGGCTCGCCCGCGCGGCGGAGTCGGTCGACTCGGGCGCCGCCCGGGCGGCGCTTGAGCGCTGGGTGGCCGCCAGCAACGCATGAGGCGTGATCGTTTTTGAGCCAAGGCCCCGGTCCGGCATGTGGACCGGGGCCTTGCGCGTGGAGGATCTTGTGGCAGGATGCTGACCAGGTCACGAGTGACAGCGTTTAGGCCCCGGCTTGCTGTCCGGCAACCCTCCTTCCGTGGCGGGGTGCCCCGGGTGATGACCAGGTCGTAGGCAGCAAGGCCTACGGCAAGCGCGGATCCCTCGACACCAGGGGTCCTGGTCCATCGAGGAGCGTTTTCCGTGAGCAAGCGAATGCGATAGGGCGAATCCGCCCCTTCTTCACCCCTCGGACCAGGCCACTTCCGTGTGCCCCCCGTCGTCCGAGGACCTCCCCGTACCCCGGACGGCCGCCGAGCCGTACCCGCGTACGGGCACGCCGAAGCCATTCCGCCTTGCCTGCCGGGAGATACCGCCATGTCCGCATCCCTGAACACCGCTGCCGCCACCGCCGTCGACCCCGCCTGCGCCGAACCGCTGCCCGTCCTCGGCCGGGACGTCACCGTCCCCCTGGTCACCGGCGGCGAGGTCACCTACGCGGCCCTCGACTACGCGGCCAGTGCCCCCGCCCTGCAGCGGGTCTGGGACGACGTGGCCGCGTACGCGCCCTACTACGGCAGCGTGCACCGCGGTGCCGGCTACCTCTCCCAGCTGTCCACCGACCTCTTCGAGCAGAGCCGCGCCGCGGTCGCCGAGTTCCTCGACTGCCGGCCCGCCGACCAGGTGGTCTTCACCCGGTCCACCACGGACTCCCTCAACCTGCTCGCCGCCGTACTCCCCTCCGGCTGCCAGGTGTTCGTCTTCGAGACCGAGCACCACGCCTCGCTGCTGCCGTGGCGCGACGCCCAGGTCACCTACCTCAACGCCCCGCGGACCCCGGCCCAGGCCGTGGACACCCTGGAGCGCGCCCTGGCCGCACGCGAACCGTACGGCCCCGTCCTGGTCTGCGTCACGGGGGCGTCCAACGTGACCGGCGAGCTGTGGCCGGTGAAGGAACTCGCGGCCGCCGCGCACGCCCACGGCGCACGGATCGTCCTGGACGCCGCCCAACTGGCCCCGCACCACCCCGTCTCCGTGCAGGAGCTGGACGTGGACTGGGTCGCCTTCTCCGGGCACAAGCTGTACGCGCCGTTCGGCTCGGGCGTGCTCGCCGGCCGGGCGGACTGGCTGCAGCAGGCGGAGCCGTACCTCGCGGGCGGCGGTGCCTCCCGCAAGGTCGCCCGGCGCCAGGACGGCGGCGTGGACGTGGCCTGGCACACCACGGCCGCCCGCCACGAGGCCGGCTCCCCGAACGTCATCGGTGTCTACTCCATCGCCTCCGCCTGCCGGGCGCTGACGGAGGCGGGCTTCGACAGCCTCGTCGCCCGCGAGCAGCGGCTCGTCGCGAAGGTCCGCGAGGGCCTGGCGGAGGTCCCGGCGGTCCGGATCCTCTCCCTCTTCGGGGACGACGCCCCGCGCGTCGGGGTCATCTCCTTCGTGGTGGACGGCTGGAACAGCTCCCACTTCGCGGCCGCGCTGTCCGCCGAGTACGGCATCGGCGTCCGCGACGGCCTCTTCTGCGCCCACCCGCTGGTCCGCACCCTGCTCGGCAGCGAACCGCAGGCCCAGGGCGAATGCGGAGCGCCGGAGGCGGCGCCGGGGGAGCGGTCCCTCAACGCCATCCGCGTCAGCTTCGGCGCGGGCACGCCGGATGAGCACGTCGAGCGGTTCGTCGGCGCGGTCAAGGAACTCGTCGCGGACGGCGCCAAGTGGCAGTACCGCACGGAAGACGGCCGCTGCGTCCCGGCGGTCTGATCCCCGGCGCCGGACCCCGGCCCGCCGATAATCGCCGGCGGGCCGGGTGTGGGCTCCGTACTCTGCCGTCATGATCACGTGGCAGGCCGTCGAAGACGCCGGATACGGCGTCCCGGAGGGACACGACCTCGACGACCTGGTCGCCGGGCTCTCGCGGGCACTGGCCGATTCGGACCCCGAGGTACGGGACGGGGCGGCCTACTCCGTCCTGGCGACCTGGATCGCGCGCGGCGTGATCGACGCACCGCGCCGGCGGGCCCTCGGCGACGAGATGGCCGCCCGCTTCGCCGATCCGCGGATCCAGGCCCGCACGTTCGCCCCCCTGGTGCTGGACATGCTGGTCGAGGCAGGCGAGTTCAGCCCGGCGTGGGTGGACGCCTTCGCGCACTGGTACGTGGCCGAGGAGGACCTGCGCGGCCACGACGACACCCTCGGCTGGCTGCACGCGGTCGCGCACGGCGCCGATCTGCTGGCCGCGTTCGGGCTGCGCCCGGAGGTGGACCCCGTACGGATGCTCGGCCTCGGCGCGGCGCGGCTGCTCGCGCCCACCCCGTATGTGTTCGACCAGCAGGAGGACGACCGGCTGGCCCTCGCGCTGGCGCAGGTCCTGAACCGGCCCGGGCTCACCGGGGAGCAGGCCACCGGCTGGCTGCCGCCGCTGGAGGAGGGGATCCGGTCCATGGGCCGCGGCCCCGCCCCGGTGTGTGCGTCCAACACCATGCGCACCCTGCGGCAGCTGTACTACCTGGCCGACCAGGGCGTTCGTCCGCATCCCGGCGCGGACCGGGTCCCGATGCGGCACGGGCCCGTGCTGCGGCAGGCGCTCGCCGCGGTCCTGGACCTGGTGGACTGCCGCTGAAGCGAGCCGCGGGCGGGTACTGCGCCTCTACGCGTCCAGGCCGATCGCGAAGGCTGCTTCCAGGTCGTGCTGCGAGTAGGTGCGGAACGCCACGTGCGTGTCCGTCGCCTCCACGCCCGGGATCTTGCTGATGCGGCCCGGGATGATGTCCGCCAGGTTCTCGTGGCGGGCCACGCGGACCAGCGCGATCAGGTCGTAGGTCCCCGTGACGGAGTAGACCTCGCTGACGTTGTCCAGCGCGGCGATGGACTCGGCGATCTCGGGGATGCGGTCCACGCTGGTCTTGATGAGCACGATCGCGGTGATCACGGTTGGCTGTCTCCCTCGGTGGCCGTCGCTGGTCGCCTCACTCTAGTCGTACGCCGGTAGCGCACCCACGCGTAGACGAAGCCCACCGAGAAGCCGACCAGGTGGGCCAGGTACGCCACCCCCGGACCGCTGCCCGCGCGGTGCGCCGCCACCCACTGGAGGGCGAACCAGAACAGCAGCACGATCCACGCGGGGAAGCGCAGCGGCAGGAAGAACAGGAACGGGAACAGGCTCGTCACCCGCGCCCGCGGGAACAGGCAGAGGAAGGCGCCGAGCACCGCCGAGATCGCCCCCGACGCGCCGACCAGCGTCTGGTCGGAGGAGCCGTTGGCCGCCGCGTACGCCGCCAGGGCGAGGTAGCCCGTACATACGTAGAAGCAGAGGAACTCCGGGCGGCCCATCCGCTCCTCGGCCATCGCGCCGAAGACGTGCAGGAAGAGCATGTTGCCGAGCAGGTGCAGCCAGCTGCCGTGCACGAACAGGGCGGTGAGCGGGGTCAGCAGGGCCCGGCCCTGCCCGGTGAAGAGCTCGTCCGGGACCACGCCCCAGCGCCGGAAGTAGTCCGTCCCCGTCTCCAGCAGCTGCTCACCGGCTCCGTAGGACGGATTGAGGCCCGAGGCCGGGCCGAGCAGGAACACCACGCAGCAGCCGGCGATCAGTACGTGGGTGACCACCGGGCCCCTCGCGGCCCCGCGCAGGGCCTGCCACCTTACGATCATGCGATCGAGCATGGCCCAACCGGGCCCACCCGGGGCACCGGCAGGCCGTAGGGTTACGTGCTGCGGCTCGCTGATTGATGCAGACGGGCGGCTCCGATCGGACCAGGATCGGACCGGCTTTAATTGAAAGATACGCAAGATACAGAGGAGAGAGCGGCCTGATGACGGTTCCCCTGCCGACCGGCACCACGCGGTGGCGCTGCACCCTGTGCGGCAACCTCACGCGCTTCGATGTCACTCGTTCGTCGAAGGTCGTGGAGTACGTCCACCTGGATCTTGCCGGGGAGCCCAAGGTCGAGGAGCGCGAGGTGGTCAGTGAGACCATCGAGTCGGTCCGCTGCCGCTGGTGCAACGCGGTGGACCAGATCGAGCTCGTGGACAGGCCGGGCGCCGACTCCTGACGGAGCGGGGCCCACAGGTGGATCATCACGGTAGGGGTGACGGATTGTGGAGCCAGCAAGCGGCGCTGAGCCGGCCGACGCGGCCGGCGACGCCGCCGAGGTGCTCGACCGCCCGCTGCCGGAGGGCGTGCGGCGCCGGGTCGTCGCGCTCGTCTCGGACGCCTTCGGCGGACTGACGGTCGCGGACCTCCCGGCGCAGCTGCGCCAGTACGCGCGGTTCACCCCGTCCCGGCGTGCCAAGTTCGCGGGCAACGCCATGGCCGCGGCCGTGGAGGGCGACGCCGTCTTCCGAGGGCGCGTCGCCGAGAAGGTGCGCGAGGCGCATGCCGAACTGGCCGCTGCTCTGGAGTCCGGAGCGCCGCCCGCGGCCGCGGACCCGCTGGACGTGGCGGCGGCCGCGTACGTCCTGCGCCCGGTCGGCTGGGTCAAGCTGGTGGCCGCTGCCGGCGAGGAGGCGCAGCGCGCGGACGCCGAGCGGATCGGCGAGGAGACCCGGCGCGAACTGGAACGGCTGCGCGAGGAGCTGGCCCAGGTCCGGGAGCTGCAGCGGTCCGGCGGCGACCAGGTACGGGTCGAGCTGGAGGCGGCGCGCAAGGAAGCGGAATCGCTTCAGCGCAAACTGCGCAGCGCCTTGAGCGATGTGAAGCGCGGCGAGGCGGCCTTGCGCAAGGTGACCGCCGAGATCGACGGGATCCGCGGCGAGGCGTCCGCCCAGGTGGCCGCCGCCGAGAGCGAGACCCGGCGGCTCAAGTCCCGTCTCGCGGAGGTGGAAGCGGCGCTGGAGACCTCGCGCCGGGCCACCCGCGAGGGCCGCAGCGTCGAGGACATGCGGCTGCGCCTGCTGCTGGACACCGTGCTGGACGCGGCCCAGGGGCTGCGCCGCGAGCTGGCCCTGCCGCCGGTCTCGACGCGGCCCGCGGACACCGTGGACGCGGTGGAGCCGGGCCGGATGACCCCTAAGGACATCGCGGCGCGGGCGCTGTCGGAGACCGATCCGGCGTTGTTGGACCAGTTGTTGGCGCTGCCCCAGGTGCACCTGGTGGTCGACGGTTACAACGTGACCAAGACCGGCTATCCGACGATGCCGCTGGAGAAGCAGCGGCTGCGGCTGCTGGGCGGGCTGTCGATGCTGGCCGCGCAGACCGGGGCGGAGATGACCTGCGTCTTCGACGGCGCGGAGCTCGCGGCGCCGGTGCTGCTCGCGCCGCCGCGCGGAGTACGGGTGCTGTTCTCCAAGGCCGGGGTGACCGCGGACGAGCTGATCCGCCAGCTGGTACGGGCGGAACCGCCCGGCCGGCCGGTGGTCGTGGTCTCCACGGACCGCGAGGTGGCCGACGGAGTGGCCAAGGCCGGAGCCCGGCCCGTTACGTCCGCCTTGTTGCTGAAGCGGCTTTCGCGCGTTTCGTAACTCCTCGACGTAATGCCCGATTTGGCAGGGCAGCTGTGGAACGTACCGTCAAGTGCCCTGCACAGAGCGTGGGCTGTAGGTAAAGAACCTGGTCGGCGACCGAATTTTTTCTCGACAGGATTTGAACTGATCACAGAAGGGTCACTAGGGTCTGCTCAAACCTTCGTGCGGTAGGTCACTCATTCGGGGTGACGGCGAAGGTGTCGCCGAGTTGCGTTCTTCGGCGGCTCTAGGAAGAAGGAGCTCGCCTTCGTGGCGTCCCACCGTCGACCCAAGCAGCCGACCCGCACTCGTGTGACCGTGCTCACCGCCACGGCCGCCGCGGCCGTCGCCCTCTCCGCCCACGGCGCCTCCGCCGCTCCTGCGCAGCCGAGCAAGGACGAGGTCAAGGCCAAGGTCGACGCCCTCTACGAAGAGGCGGAGCAGGCCACGGAGAAGTTCAACGGGGCCAAGGAGCGCCAGGAGAAGCTGGAGAAGGAGATCGGGCAGCTCCAGGACCAGGTCGCCCGGGGCCAGGACGAGCTCAACCAGCTGCGCAGCACGCTCGGTTCGATGGCGAGCGCCCAGTACCGCACCGGCGGCATGGACCAGTCCGTCGCCCTCTTCCTCTCCGGTGACCCCGAGACCTACCTCGACAAGGCCTCCACCCTGGAGCAGTTGAGCGGCAAGCAGGTCGAAGCGGTCCAGAAGATCCAGGCCAAGCAGCGCAGCCTCGCGCAGCAGCGCCAGGAGGCCGCCGGCAAGCTCGCCGACCTCGACGCCACCCGCAAGGAGCTCGGCGAGAAGAAGAAGGCCTCGCAGGACAAGCTCGCCGAGGCCCAGGCCCTCCTCAACACCCTGACGGCGCAGGAGCGCGCGCAGCTCAAGGACGACGAGAGCCGCGCCAGCCGCAGCGACAGCGACCGCGCCGACCTCGGCAACGTGAAGGTCTCCGGCCGGGCGGGCGCCGCCCTCGAAGCCGCCAAGACCAAGCTGGGCAGCGCGTACGTGTCCGGCGCGACCGGCCCGAGCGCCTTCGACTGCTCGGGACTGACCCAGTGGGCCTACAAGCAGGCCGGCGTCGGCATCTCCCGTACCACCTACACCCAGGCCAACGACGGCACGCGCATCGGCAAGAGCCAGCTCCAGCCCGGTGACCTGGTGCTCTTCTACAGCGACCTGCACCACGTCGGCCTGTACGCGGGCAACGGAATGGTGCTGCACGCCTCGAACCCGCGCGGCGGCGTCAAGTACGAGTCCATCAACAACATGCCGTTCCAGTTCGGCGTCCGCATCTGACGCCCCCGCGGGCCCGCACCGCCCGCCCGCCCCCTGACGGGGGACGCGCCGTACACCGCCCATCCGGGCGAATTGCACGGCCCCGATGTGACCCCGCGCCCCGCCGGTGACCTGCGTCTCCGGCGGGGCGTCAGCATGTGTGCCCTGCCGGGGTCGTTGGCCGGTGTGCGGCCCTGCGGCTACTGTCTGCCAGCGCGGAAACCCGGCACACGGCCGTCCACGGGGGGCGGACCCGGGGCCCGCGCAGCGGAAGGGAGCGGTTTGACGTGGCGTCCCATCGCCGGCCCGGTTTCACCAGCCTCGACCGGAACACCAAGGTCACCGTCCTCACCGCTGCCGCGGCCACCGCCGCGGCCGCCCTGGCGGGAGTACCCGCGAGCGCGGCCCCGGCCCTGCCGCAGGAACCCGCGGGCGGCACCCGTGCCCAGGTCGACCGCCTCTTCGAGGAGGCCGAGCAGGCCACCGAGCGCTACAACAAGGCGGGCGAGAAGGCCGACAAGCTGCGCACCGAGATCGACCACGCCCAGGACGAACTGGCCCGCGGCCAGGACCGCATCAACACCATGCGCGGGGTCCTCGGCACCTTCGCCGGCGCCCAGTACCGCTCCGGCGGCATCGACCCCGCCGTCGAGCTGATGCTCTCCGAGGACCCCGACGAGTACCTCGACAAGGCCTCCACCCTCGACCGGCTCACCGGCCGCCAGGCCCGGCAGCTCGACGAACTGCGCAAGGAGCAGCGCCGACTGGCTCAGCAGCGCCACGAGGCCTCCCTCAAACTCGCCGAACTCGACGCCGTCCGCGCCGACGTGGCCCGCCAGAAGCGCGCCGTCACCGCGAAGCTGGCCGCCGCCCGGCAGCTCCTGAACTCCCTGCCCTCCGCCGAGCGCGCCGACTTCGAGCGGGCCTCCCGCTCCGGCGGCCGCCCCGAGGGGCTGCCCGACCCGTCCTCGCTCGGGCCCTCCTCGGGCCGCGCCGCGGCGGCGGTGAGGGCCGCCCGGGCCGCCGTCGGCCGTCCGTACGTGTGGGGATCCACCGGCCCCTCCGGCTTCGACTGCTCCGGCCTGATGGTGTGGTCGTACCGGCAGGCCGGCGTCTCCCTGCCCCGCACCTCCCAGGCCCAGCGGTACGCGGGCCGGCAGGTGCCGCTCTCGGAGGCGCGGCCCGGCGACCTCGTCACGTACCGCTCGGACGCCAGCCACGTCGGCATGTACGTGGGCAACGGCCAGGTGGTGCACGCCCCCTACCCCGGGGCGCGGGTGCGCTACGACCCGGTCGGGATGATGCCGGTGTCCTCGGTGACCCGGCCCTGAGGCGGCCCGGCCGGTCCTGCGTACGATCGGCTGGTGCTCCCGGTCCGCCGCGCCCTCGTCCGCATCCTGCCGCTCCTGCCGCTCCTGCTGTGCGGGCTGCTCGCGGGCTGCGGGGCGCCCTCCGCGGACCGGGCCGAGCAGCACATCCGGCAGGCCGTCGCCGCCTGGTCGCGGACGCCGCCCCCGCGGCTGGCCCCGATCCCGCTGGAGGGCTGGGCGTACGAGGTCACCGCGGTCCGGCGCAGCGGCGCGGCGGCCACCGCCCGGGCGCAGCTGCACTACCGGCTCGCCGGATACGACGCGGCCCCCGCCGGATCGGGCCGCGAGGTGCAGCTGCGCGAGACCGGCGGGCGGTGGCGGGTCACCGGGGACCGGGCTGCGCCGGGCGCCCCGCCGCAGCTGTGGGACCAGGGCCCGGTGACGGTGGTCCGGGGCTCGTACGCCCTGGTGCTGGGCGCCGGCCAGAGCCAGGCTGCACTGTCGGCGATCGCCGCGGAGGCGGACCGGGCGGTGCCCGCCGTGACCGCCGCCTGGCCGGGGGCGTGGGCCCGGCGGGTGGTGGTGCTGGTCCCCGGCTCCGTCGACGGGATGGCGGCGCTGCTGGGCCGGCCCGCCGCCGAGTACCGGGGCATGGGCGCCGTCACCACCGGCAGGGTGGACGCCGCGCCGGGCCCCGCCGACCGCGTCGTGATCAACCCCGAGGGGTACGCGCAGCTCAGCGCGGCGGGCCGGAGCATCGTCCTGACCCACGAGGTCACCCATGTCGCCACCCGGGCCGCGACCTCGGCCAGGACCCCGCTGTGGCTGTCGGAGGGCTTCGCGGACTGGGTGGCGTACCGCACCTCGGACGAGACCCCGGCGCAGGCGGCACCGGCCCTGGGCCGGGCCGTACGGCGGGGCGAGCTGCCCGGGGACCTGCCCGCGGACGAGGCCTTTGCCTTCGGCGGCGACCCGGAGGCCCTGGCGCGGGCGTACGAGGGGGCGTGGCTGGCCTGCCGGCTGATCGCCGGGCGGTGGGGCGAGGCGGCCCTGGTGGAGCTGTACGGGCGCGCCGGGCGCGAACCGCTGCCCGCGGCGCTCGACGCGGCGCTGGGGGTGGACCGGGCCGGGCTGACCAAGGCCTGGCAGGAGGCCTTGCGCACCTCCCTCCGCTGAGTGCACTCTCGCCGCCGACCGCTCCGGGCCTTCGGGTACTGTCGGCAGGCGATGCACAAGACCCTGATCGTGACCAACGACTTCCCGCCGAGACCGGGCGGCATCCAGGCCTTCCTGCACAACATGGCGCTGCGTCTGGACCCCGACCGGATCGTCGTCTACGCCTCCACCTGGAAGCACGGCGCGGAGGGCCGCGAGGCCACCGCGGCCTTCGACGCCGAGCAGCCGTTCCAGGTGGTGCGCGACCGTACGACGATGCTGCTGCCGACCCCGCGGGTGACCCGGCGGGCCGTGGGCCTGCTGCGCGAACACGGCTGCGAGTCGGTGTGGTTCGGGGCGGCGGCCCCGCTCGGGCTGATGGGCCCGGCGCTGCGCCGGGCCGGGGCGCGCCGGATCGTGGCCACCACCCACGGCCACGAGGCGGGCTGGTCGCAGCTGCCGGCCGCGCGGCAGCTGCTGCGGCGGATCGGCGAGGGCACGGACACGCTGACCTACCTGGGCGAGTACACGCGCTCGCGGATCGCCTCGGCGCTGACCGGGCCGGCGGCCGCGCGGATGGTGCAACTGCCGCCGGGCGTGGACGAGAAGACCTTCCACCCGGGCTCGGGCGGCGAGGAGGTCCGGGCCCGGCTCGGACTCTCGGACCGGCCGGTGGTGGTGTGCGTGTCCCGCCTGGTCCCGCGCAAGGGACAGGACACCCTGATCGAGGCGATGCCGCGGATCCTGGCGGCCGTGCCGGACGCGGCGCTGCTGATCGTCGGCGGCGGCCCCTACGAGGCGGATCTGCGCGCGCTGGCGGCCAGGACGGGGGTCGCGGACTCGGTGGTCTTCACCGGGGCGGTGCCCTGGGCCGAGCTGCCCGCCCACTACGGCGCGGGCGACGTCTTCGCGATGCCGTGCCGCACCCGGCGGGGCGGGCTGGACGTGGAGGGCCTCGGCATCGTCTACCTCGAAGCCTCCGCCACGGGGCTGCCGGTGGTCGCCGGGGACTCGGGCGGCGCCCCGGACGCGGTCCTGGACGGGGAGACGGGCTGGGTGGTCCGCGGTGGCGCCCCCGAGGAGGCGGCCGACCGGATCACCGCCCTCCTGCGGGATCCGGAGCTGCGCCGCCGCATGGGCGAGCGGGGCCGCGCCTGGGTCGAGGAGAAGTGGCGCTGGGACCTCCTGGCCGACCGCCTGCGCGAGCTGCTCTGAGTCCCGGACGCGGGGCGGGCCGTGATCGTCCGCCATGCCTGACTGGTACTCGGATGTCTGTCAACACCGCCTCTCGGCGGACGGCCGGATTCCGCCCATGATGCGGCCATGACACCTCACCTGACGCGCCGTCACTTCCTGGGCGTCGGCGCCCTCCAGACGGCCGCCGCCCTCGGCTTCACCCGTATCGGGGCGGCCTCGGCCGCGGCCGTCGAGCCGGCCCCCGCGCAGTACGCCCCCGCCATCGTCGTCGGCTCCGGCTACGGATCCGCCGTGGCCGCCCTCCGCCTCGGGCAGGCCGGCGTACGCACCGTCGTCCTCGAAATGGGGCGCCTGTGGGACACCCCCGGCCCGGACGGCAAGGTCTTCCCCTCCACCTCTGCCCCCGACCAGCGCTCCATGTGGTTCCGCACCCGCACCGAGGCCCCGCTCGCCCAGTTCCTCTGGCTCGACGTGGTCAACCGGGACATCAGCCCCTACCCCGGCGTCCTCGACCGCGTGAACCACGGAGACATGTCCGTGTACGTCGGCCGGGGCGTCGGCGGCGGCTCCCTCGTCAACGGCGGCATGGCCCCGACCCCGCGCCGCTCGTACTTCTGCGAGGTGCTGCCCCGCGTCGACGCCGACGCGATGTACGGCACCTACTACCCGCGCGCCCGCGCCATGCTCGGCGTCAACGAGATCGACCCGGCCTGGTTCGAGTCCACCGAGTGGTACCGCTTCGCCCGGATCTCCCGCAAACACGCCCAGAACACCGGCCTGAAGACCACCTTCGTGCCCAACGTCTACGACTTCGGCCACATGAAGCGCGAAGCCGCCGGCACCGCCACCCGGTCCGCCCTCGCCGGGGAGGTCATCTACGGCAACAACCACGGCAAGAAGAGCTTGGACAAGACCTATCTCGCCGCCGCGATCGGCACAGGCCACGTCACCATCGAGACCATGCAGCGCGTGGTCGGCGTCCGCCCGGACCCGGCGGGCGGGTACGTGCTGACCGTCCAGAGCAGCGACCTGACCGGCCGGGTGACCCAGGTGCGCGAACTGGGCTGCCGGCAGCTCTTCCTCGGCGCCGGCAGCCTCGGCACCACCGAGATCCTGCTGCGCGCCCGCGAGAAGGGGACCCTGCCCGGACTCAGCGAGAAGGTCGGGCTCGGCTGGGGCCCCAACGGCAACGTCATGACCGCCCGCGCCAACCACCTGTGGGACACGGTCGGAGCCAACCAGGCCACCATGCCCGCCCTCGGCATCGACGACTGGGACAACGCCGCGAACCCGGTCTTCGCGGAGATCGCCCCGCTGCCGATGGGCTTCGAGCACTGGATCTCGATGTACCTGGCCATCACCAAGAACCCCGAGCGCGGCCACTTCACGTACGACGCGGCCACCGACTCGGCCCGGCTCAACTGGCGGCGGGACCAGAACTCCCCGTCGGTCCGGGCCGCCAAGTGCCTCTTCGACCGCGTCAACCGGGCGAACTTCACGATGTACCGCTACGACCTCTTCGGCGGGAACAACCCCTTCGCCGACACGTTCACCTACCACCCGCTGGGCGGCTGCGTCCTCGGCGAGGCCACCGACGACCACGGCCGCGCCAAGGGCCACCGGGGGCTGTACGTGGTCGACGGCTCCCTGATCCCCGGCTCGCTCGGCGTGAACCCGTTCGTGACCATCACGGCCCTCGCCGAGCGGAACATGGAGCGGATCCTCGCCGAAGACCCGCGCTGAGGACCCCGCGCTGAGGACCCCGCGCCGAGACCTGCACCGCGGACCCGCGCCGAGGCGTGCCCCGGGGGCTCAGCCCCGGTACAGGGCCTCGATCTCGTCCGCGAAGTCCTTCGCCACCACATTGCGCTTCAGCTTCAGCGACGGCGTGATGTGACCCGACTCCTCCGTGAACTGGGAGGGCAGGATGCGGAATTTCCGCACCGATTCCGCCTTGGAAACCGCCGCGTTGCCGTCGTCCACGGCCTTCTGGACGGCGGCGATGAGGTCCGCGTCCTCGCGCAGCTCCGCCGCCGTGACCCCGGCCGGCTTGCCGTGCTCGGCGGCCCACCGGCCGAGGAACTCCTCGTCGATGGTGACCAGCGCCGCCACGAACGGCCGCGCGTCGCCGACCACCATGCACTCCGCGACCAGCGCGTGCGCCCGGATCCGGTCCTCGATCACCGCGGGCGCGACGTTCTTGCCGCCCGCCGTGACGATGAGCTCCTTCTTGCGGCCGGTGATCGTCAGGTAGCCGTCCTCGTCGAGGGTGCCGACGTCGCCGGTGTGGAACCAGCCGTCGGTCAGCGCCTCGGCGGTCGCGCTCTCGTTCTTCCAGTACCCGTTGAAGACGTGCTCGCCGTGCAGCATCACCTCGCCGTCGTCGGCGATCCGCACCACCGAGCCCGGCAGCGGCTGCCCGACCGTACCGATCTTCGGCCGGTCCCACGGGTTGAAGGCCGTGGCCGCGCACGACTCCGTCAGGCCGTAGCCCTCCAGCACCGTGAAGCCGATGCCGCGGAAGAAGTGGCCGAGGCGCTCGCCGAGCGGGGCGCCGCCCGAGATCGCGTACTCGCCGCGCCCGCCGAGGACGGTGTGCAGCTTGCTGTAGACCAGCTTGGAGAACAGCTTGTGCTTCAGCTTCAGGCCGAAGGACGGGCCCCGCGGGGTGTCCAGCGCCCGGCTGTACGCGATCGCCGTCTCGGCGGCCGCGTCGAAGATCTTGCCCTTGCCGTCGGCCTGGGCCTTGGCGCGCGCCGAGTTGTAGACCTTCTCGAAGACGCGCGGCACCCCGAGGATCAGCGTCGGCTTGAAGGACGCCAGCTCGTCGGTCAGGTTCTTGATGTCCGGTACGCAGCCCAGGCGGATCGGCGCCAGCACGGACGCCACCTCCACCAGGCGCCCGAAGACGTGCGCGGCCGGCAGGAACAGCAGCACGGAGCACTCGCCGGTGCGGAAGAGCGGGCTCAGCCGCTCCACCACGTTGCCGCACTCGGCGAAGAAGTTGCGGTGGGTCAGCACACAGCCCTTGGGGCGGCCGGTGGTGCCCGAGGTGTAGACGATGGTGGCCGGGTCGTCGGCGTTCGCCAGCGAGCTGCGCTTGTCGACCTCCTCGTCGGAGACGTCCGCGCCCGCCGCGTGCAGCGCCTGGACCGCGCCCTGCTCGATCTCCCAGACCTCGCGCAGCTCCGGCAGCCGGTCGCGCAGCGAGGCCACGGCCGCGCTGTGCCCGGGGCTCTCGGCGACGACGGCGACGGCGCCGGAGTCGCCGAGGATCCACTGGATCTGCTCGGGCGAACTGGTCTCGTACACGGGGACCGTGACGGCGCCCGCGCTCCAGATCGCGAAGTCGAAGAGCACCCACTCGTAGCGGGTGCGGGAGATCAGGGCGACCCGGTCACCGGGCTCGACGCCCGCCGCGATCAGGCCCTTGGCGGTGGCCCGCACCTCGGCCAGGAACTCGGTCGCCGTCACGTCCTGCCAGCCGCTGCCGGCCTTGCGCGCCATGACGGCGGTGTCTGGGTGCTGCGCGGCGTTGCGGCGGATGAGATCCGTCAGGTTCCCGTCCGACGGGACCTCGTACAGGGCCGGAAGGCTGAACTCGCGCAAGACTGCTGCTCCTCTGGGCGCCATCGCCACCGTGTGGACCGACCGGACGTTACCCACCGGTAGTGGGTTCCCGATAGAGGGAACCGGCCAGATGTTCCATGCGTCACATGACGCGGCACTGCCCTGCCGACAGTAGTCGACCCCGGTTCGGACCCGGAAGTAACCGCAGGTCCGGCCACCCGTCCCGGTGCCCCTACCCGCAATGCCCGAGCCCCCCTAGGGTGGCGGCATGAGTGGCAGGAAACGCAGCACGAGGGTCCATGTCGTCAGCGACGTCCACGGCAACGCCGAGGCGCTCGCCCGGGCCGGAGACGGCGCCGACGCGCTGATCTGCCTCGGTGACCTCGTGCTCTTCCTGGACTACGCCGACCATTCGCGCGGCATCTTCCCCGAGCTCTTCGGCGTGGAGAACGCCGACCGGATCGTCGAACTGCGCACTGCACGCCGGTTCGAGGAGGCCCGCGACCTCGGCCGGCGGCTGTGGGCCGGGCTGGAGCGCGAACAGCTGATCGAGGGCGCGGTGCGCCGCCAGTACGCCGAGATGTTCGCCGCGTTCCCCCACCCCACGTACGCCACGTACGGCAACGTCGACGTCCCGGGCCTGTGGCAGGAGTATGCCGCCCCCGGCACCACCGTCCTCGACGGGCAGCGGGTC
Source organism: Streptomyces sp. NPDC044571 (assembly GCF_040647115.1). Taxonomy (NCBI): domain Bacteria; kingdom Bacillati; phylum Actinomycetota; class Actinomycetes; order Kitasatosporales; family Streptomycetaceae; genus Streptomyces; species Streptomyces sp. NPDC044571. The sequence goes on along the minus strand of NZ_JBEZBN010000043.1, from coordinate 28,480 downwards.
GAGATCGGCGGCCGCGTCTTCGGCTTCGTCGGCGGCGGGCTGCCCTCCCCGATGCGCACCCCCTACGAGGTGGACGAGGAGGAGTACGCCGCCAAGGTGGAGGCGCTCGGCGAGGTCGACGTGCTGTGCTCGCACATCCCGCCGGAGGTGCCGGAGCTCTGCTACGACACCGTCGCCCGCCGGTTCGAGCGGGGGAGCGAGGCCCTGCTCGCGGCGATCCGGCGGACCCGCCCGAAATACGCCCTGTTCGGGCACGTCCACCAGCCGCTGGCCCGCCGGATGCGGATCGGCGGCACCGAGTGCGTGAACGTCGGCCACTTCGCCGCCACCGGAAGGCCGTGGGCCCTGGAGTGGTGACACCCGCACGCACGGTAGCCTGCACGCGGCGGCCGCCGGCCGCACACGTCCTCGAATGTCCCCCAGCTGCCGCTGGGAGGTGCCCCCAGCCCCGGAGGAGCGACCCGCGATGGCGGAACACACCAGCTCAAGCATCACGATCGATGCGGCGCCGGCCGACGTCATGGCCGTGATCGCCGACTTCGCCCGCTACCCCGAGTGGACCGGCGAGGTGAAGGAGGCCGAGGTGCTCGCCGCCGACGCCGAGGGCCGCGCGGAGAAGGTCCGGCTGCTGCTCGACGCGGGCGCGATCCGCGACGACCACACCCTCGCGTACACGTGGAAGGGCACGGACGAGGTCAGCTGGACCCTGGACAAGTCGCAGATGCTCCGCCAGCTCGACGGCTCTTACCTGCTGGCCCCGCTGGACGGCGGCAAGCGCACCCAGGTCACCTACCAGTTGACCGTGGACGTCAAGATCCCGATGCTCGGCATGATCAAGCGCAAGGCCGAGAAGGTCATCATCGACCGCGCCCTCGCAGGTCTGAAGAAGCGCGTCGAATCGACCGAGTCGGCCTGACCGCCCCGGCGATCGAGGCGCGGCCGGGGCGCGGTCCCCGGTCCGGGCGAAGCCGGCTCCGCCGGTGCGAACGAGGAGCACCTGCACCATGCACACACTGCTGATCACCGGCCCCGGCGGGGCCGGGCGGACCACCGTGGCCGCGGCCACGGCCGTCGCCGCCGTGCGGGCGGGGCAGCGGGTGCTGCTGCTCTCCGGTGACCCCGGCGACCCCCTGGCCGCCCTGGTCGGGGAGCCCGCGGGGGAGCCCGTCGAAGCCGCACCGGGCCTGCGGGCGCAGCCCGCGGGCGGGATGCTGGTGGCCCGGATCGACTCCGGCGAGGAGTTCCGCTCCGAGCTCGTCGCCCTCCAGGACCGCGGTTCCGCGCTGCTCGGCCTGGTCGGTGCCCGGCCGCTTGGCGCCGAGGAGCTCACCGAACTGCCCGGCGCCGAGCAGTTCGCCCTGCTGCGCGCCCTGCGCCGGGCCGCCGCTGCACCGGGCATCGACCTCGTCGTCGTCGACATGCCCCCGCTGCACCAGAGCGCGGCCGCCCTCGCCCTCCCCGCCCAGCTGCGCCGCTACCTCGCCCGGCTGCTCCCGGCCGAGCGGCAGGCGGCCCGCGCCCTGCGGCCCGTACTGGCCCAGCTGGCCGGGGTGCCGATGCCCGCGCAGTGGCTGTACGAGGCCGCCGCGCGCTGGGACGAGGAGCTGGCCGCCGTCCAGGCCGTCATCGAGGCCGACACCACCTCCGTCCGCCTGGTCGCCGAGCCGGGGCCGGGATCCGCAGCGGCCCTGCGCACCGGCACGCTCGGCCTCGCCCTCCACGCCCTGCCCGTGTCCGCGGTGGTCGTGAACCGGATGGTGCCGCAGGGCTCCCCCGACCCGTGGCTGGCCGGACTCGCCGCCCAGCAGGAGAAGTACGCCGCCCAGTGGGCCGCGCAGGCTCCCGGCACGCCCCTGGTCCCGGTGGCCCACCTGGGCCGCGACCCGCGGGGCCCGGAGGACCTGGAGCGGCTCGCGGCCACCGCGGGGCTGCTCCCGGACGCCCCCGCACCCCGTACGGCCTGGGTCGTCGAGGACCGGATCGCCGACGACGGGGTACTCGTCTGGGTGGTCCCGCTGCCCGGCGCCGACAAGGGCGAACTCGACTTGGTGCGCCGCGGCGACGAGCTGCTGCTCGCGGCGGGCCCGCACCGAAGGATCGTTTCGTTGCCCTCGGCGCTGCGCCGCTGCACCGTCTCCGGCGCCGCCCTGGCCGACGGCGAGCTCCGCATCCGCTTCACCCCCGACCCCGGGCTCTGGCCGCGCAGGCCGTGAACCGCGTACCCCCGTTCGGGTACCGTCGAAGGTAGTAGCACCGTACGCACCGCACGCCCCGCAGCTGCCCCAGGAGAGTCCGCCATGAGCGAGGCCACCGACCGTCCCACCGACGACGACGCCTGGGCCAAGGCCTGCGCCGAGGACCTCGCGGCGGAGCGGGAGCGCCGCCGCACCTACGAGGGTGGCGCCGCAAACGCCCCCGGCAGTGCCGCCGAGGAGCTCTTCAAGCTGTTCGAAGCCGTCGCCGACAAGGTCTCCGGCCTGAACGGCCCGCTGTTCGGCGCCGCGGCCCAGGGCGCCGTCCGGCAGTTCGTCCACCAGGCCAAGGCCGCCGCCAAGCCCGTCGTCGAGCGCAACCCCGAGGTCTTCGACCACCTCGCCGCGGCGGGCTCGGAGCTGCTCGCCGCCTACCGCTCGGCCGTCGAGGGCCACGAACGCCGCTGGACCCGCGACGAGCCCGCCCCCGGCCCCGGCCGGTCCGCCGACCAGCCGTCCGGCGACAGCTCCGACCCCCGTGACGAGGGCGGTACGGGCCCGTCGCAGCGGATCGATCTCGACTGAGACTCGTCCACCCTCGGGTACCGTTGGCCGTGGCGGGGTTTGACCGGAAACCGAGGGACTAATGGGACTCACCATCGGCGTCGACATCGGCGGCACGAAGATCGCGGCCGGCGTGGTCGACGAAGAGGGCACCATCCTTGAGACGTACAAGGTGCCCACCCCGCCGACCGCGGACGGAGTGACGGAGGCGATCTGCACCGCCGTCTCCGCAGTCAGCAGCAACCACAGCATCGAGGCCGTCGGCATCGGCGCCGCCGGCTACGTCGACGACAAGCGGGCGACCGTCCTGTTCGCGCCGAACATCAACTGGCGCCACGAGCCCCTGAAGGACAAGGTCGAGCAGCGCATCGGCCTGCCGGTCGTGGTCGAGAACGACGCGAACTGCGCGGCGTGGGGCGAGTACCGCTTCGGCGCGGGCCAGGGCCACGAGGACGTCATCTGCATCACGCTCGGCACCGGCCTGGGCGGCGGCATCATCATCGGCAACAAGCTGCGCCGCGGCCGCTTCGGCGTGGCCGCCGAGTTCGGCCACATCCGCGTGGTCCCGGACGGCCTGCTGTGCGGCTGCGGCAGCCAGGGCTGCTGGGAGCAGTACGCCTCCGGCCGCGCGCTCGTCCGGTACGCGAAGCAGCGCGCCAACGCCACCCCCGAGAACGCGACGGTCCTGCTCTCGCTCGGCGACGGCACCCCCGAGGGCATCGAGGGCAAGCACATCAGCCAGGCCGCGCGGGCCGGCGACCTGGTGGCCATCGACGCCTTCCGCGAGCTGGCCCGCTGGGCCGGCGCGGGCCTGGCCGACCTGGCCTCGCTGTTCGACCCGTCGGCGTTCATCGTCGGCGGCGGGGTCTCCGACGAGGGCGACCTCGTCCTCGACCCGATCCGCAAGTCCTTCAAGCGCTGGCTGGTCGGCGGTGCCTGGCGGCCGCACGCCCAGGTGCTGGCCGCGCAGCTCGGCGGCAAGGCCGGGCTGGTGGGCGCGGCGGACCTGGCCCGCCAGGGCTGAGCGGGCGACACGGCCGATGACGACTGCCCGCCGCGCCCTCTGGGCCGCGGCGGGCAGTCTGGCTATGTTGCGGCGTATGGACCTGACGTCGTGCCTGCCCCCGCTGGCGAACTCCATGACCGAGCCGGACGGCTCCGCCGTGATCCGGGTGCTCAGCTACAACATCCGCTCGCTGCGGGACGACGAGGAGGCGCTGGCCCGGGTGATCCGCGCCTGCGCCCCGGACCTGGTGTTCCTGCAGGAGGCTCCGCGGTTCTTCCGCTGGCGCAAGCACGCGGCGCGGCTGGCCGCGAAGACGGACCTGGTGGTGCTGTCGGGCGGTGCGACCGCCGCCGGACCGCTGCTGCTGTGCTCGCTGCGGGCCTTCGTGGAGCGCACGGAGGACGTCCTGCTCCCGCGGACGCCGGGCCTGCACCGGCGGGGTTTCGCCACGGCGGTGGTCCGGTTCGGCGCGGTGCGGGTGGCGGTCCTGAGCGCGCACCTGTCCCTGGACGCGCAGGAGCGCCGGACCCAGGCCGAGCTGCTGCTGTCGCGCCTCGCCTCGGCGGACACCCCGTACGCGATCGCGGCGGGCGACATCAACGAGCCCCCGTCGGGCCCGGCGTTCCGCCGCCTCTCCGGCGTCCTCCAGGACTGCTGGACGGTGTCCCCCTGGGGCGGCGAGCACACCTTCGTCCGCTCCGGTCCGCCGCGGCGGATCGACGCGGTCTTCGCGACGCCCGGGGTGGAGGTCCTGACCTGCGGTGTCCCCGAGGGGCTGGCGGGCGTCACCCCGGCGGACCTCAAGGCGGCCACGGACCACCTCCCGGTCCTGGCCACCCTCCGCCTCCCGGCCCCCTGACGGCACGGGCCTTGACGCACGGGCCCTGAGGGCACGGGCCCCGGGGCCACGGCCCCACCGGAGGGCGGGTGCGACCGGGCCGGCCGGACCGGAAAGGTCAGACCACGGCTCCGCGGCCCGGGTCGTCGTCATCGTCGTCGCCCTGCGACATCCTGGCCACCAGCGTCGCGAATCCGCCGAGGAACCCGCCGACGCACAGGGTCGTGAGCCACCAGGTCATGTCCCACTGGAGCAGCACCGCCACCAACAGCAGCACCGGCCCGCCCACCACGGCCAGCCACGCGAACTTGGCCGTCGTGTCCGCCTGCGGAAGCTCCGGCTCCGGGGGAACGAAGTGGCCCTCGTCGTCCGGCTCCGCCGGAGTGTGGTCCCGCGGCCCGGTGCCGGGTCCGCCCGTGCCCACGCCCGGGGCGAACACCACCGAGCTGCCCAGGGACGCAGCCGGAGGCTCCGGCTCGGGCTCCGGCCCGGACCCGGGCTTCGGACCCGGCTCCGGCTCCGGCCTCGGCTTCGGCTCGGGCTTCGGCCCCGGCTCCGGCCCGGATGCCGGACCGGGTCTGCGCTCCGGGTCGGGCTCGACGTCCTTCTCCGGCAGCGCCAGGTTCTCGATGGGTCTGAAGGGCCGGGCCCCCGGCGGGTCCGGCGGCTCCTGCCCGTATCCGGCGACGATCGCCGCCCAAGCCGCCTCCTCGTCCAGCGGGGGGACACCCCCCGAGGACTCCTCGTGCTCAGCCACCGCTGGCCGCCCCCTCCCTGCCACTGCCGACGCTCTCCGCGAGCCGCCCGACGAACGCGTAACTGTCCGCGAAGATCCGCTCCGCGTCATGGTCCAACGTCGCGACGTGGTAGCTCTGTTCCAGCAGCGTCTCGGTAACGTCCGTCGAGGAGATCCGCGCGAGGATTCGCGCCGAGTCCACCGGCGGCACGACATGGTCCTGCGGGCTGTGCAGCAGCAGGACCGGCTGCGTCACCTGCGGCAGTTCGCCGTCCACCAGCTGGAGGAACTTCCGCAGCGAGTGCGCGGCGTGCGTCGGCACCCGGTCGTACCCGACCTCCTCGGACCCCGGCTTCGCGATGTCGCTCGCGATGCCCGGCGTCGACCGGATGAAGTGCCGGGCGACCGGAAGGGCGACGGCCAGCGGGTCGTGCACCTTGTTGGCCGGGTTGACGAGGACGAGGCCGCTGATCGCGTCCCCGTGCTTGGCCGCCAGCCGCAGGCTCAGCGCCCCGCCCATCGAGAGCCCGAACACGAACACCTGCGTGCACCGCTCCTGGAGCTCCCGCAGCGCCCGGTCCACCTCGGCGTACCAGTCCTGCCAGCCCGTGAGCTGCATGTCCTGCCAGCGCGTGCCGTGCCCGGGCAGCAGCGGAAGCGAGACCGACAGCCCCTGCGCGGCGAGATAATCGGCCCAGGGGCGCAGCGACTGCGGGGAGCCGGTGAAGCCGTGGCAGAGAAGCACGCCGACCTCTCCGCCCTCGTGGCGGAACGGCTCGGCTCCAGGGAGGACGGGCACCAGGATCTCCTTCAAGAGGGCGGGCTGGGGAGTGCGTAGCGCTGTGTGACTTCACCGTACGCGACCGGGATGACACCGACCAGGGTCGTCGACCGCTCCGGCGTGAGCCAGGGGTTAAGGTCTGTTCGACAGACACAGGAAGGCTTTCGAGTTGATCTACGGCGCAATGAAGTTCTCCATCGGCGGGTCCCTGAAGCTCGCCTTCAGGCCGTGGGTGGAGGGCCTGGAGAACATTCCCGCCGAGGGGCCGGCGATCCTCGCGAGCAATCACCTGTCCTTCTCCGACTCCTTCTTCCTGCCGGCCGTGCTGGACCGGAAGGTCACCTTCATCGCGAAGGCGGAGTACTTCACCTCCCCCGGCATCAAGGGCAAGCTGACGGCCGCCTTCTTCAAGGGCGTGGGCCAGCTCCCGGTGGACCGCTCCGGGGCCCGGGGTGCGGGTGAGGCCGCCATCAAGAGCGGCATCGAAGTCATCGAGCGCGGGGAGCTGTTCGGTATCTACCCCGAGGGGACCCGTTCACCCGACGGCCGCCTCTACCGGGGCAAGCCCGGCGGGCTGGCCCGGGTGGCCCTGGCCACCGGCGCCCCCGTGATCCCCGTCGCGATGATCGACACGGAGAAGATCCAGCCGCCCGGCAAGGTGGTTCCCAAGCTGATGCGCCCCGGCATCCGCATCGGCAAGCCGCTGGACTTCAGCCGCTACCAGGGCATGGACAGCGACCGCTTCATCTTGCGCTCGGTGACCGACGAGGTCATGTACGAGATCATGAAGCTTTCGGGCCAGGAGTACGTCGACATCTACGCGACCGCAGCCAAGCGCCAGATCGCCGACGCCGAGAAGGCGGAGAAGGCGGCCCGGGCCGCCGAGAAGAGCTCCGAGAAGAGCGGCGACAAGAGCACCGAGTAGACGCGCGGCAGGAGAACCGGGCGGGGCCGCCGGTACGGGGTGGGGGAGATGGCGAAACGCGAGCGCGTCGTACGCATGTCGGTCGAGCAGCCGCTGTGGCGTGCCCTGACCGCCTACCGGCTGCTCACCATGGTCTACGCGGTGCTGCTGTTCGTGTCGGCGTACCGGCGCTTCGACCGCCCCGCGATCGCCGCCGGCTACCTCGCCGTCCTCGCCGTCTGGACCCTCGCCACCCGCCGCAAGGCGGCGAACGCCGCCGGCTGCACGAAGCGGTTCCTCGGCGCCGACCTCGCCGTCGCGCTCGTCGGGATCCTGCTGACCCCGCTCGCCGACACGCAGGAGCGGATCGCGGCCGGCGGCCCGACCCTGCCGTCCATCTGGACCGCGGGCTCGGTCCTCGCCTTCGCCCTCAAGGGCGGCTGGCGCTGGGCCGGCTTCGCCTCCACCTTCGTCGCCGCCGCCAACATCGTCGTCCACGGCGGCAACCCCACCCGCGACACCCTGCACAACGTGCTGCTGGTCTGGGTCGCCTCCATCGCCATCGGGTACGTCGTCGAGGTCGCCCGGGCCAGTGAGGCCACCCTGGCGCGCGCCCTGGAGATCGAGGCCGCCACCCGCGAACGCGAGCGGCTGGCCCGCGACATCCACGACGGGGTCCTCCAGGTCCTCGCCATGGTCCAGCGGCGCGGCAGCGAGCTGGGCGGCGAGGCCGCCGAGCTCGGCCGGATGGCGGGGGAGCAGGAGGTGGCGCTGCGCACCCTGGTCTCCAGCGGGCTGGTGCACACCTCGCGGGTCTCCCGTGACGAGGCGCTCGGCGCGCTGGTGGACTCGTACGAGGTGGAGGAGCCGGGCGCCGACGAGGGCGAGGTCGATCTGCGGACGCTGCTGGCCCCGCACGCCGGATCCCGGGTGAGCTTCGCCGAGCCGGGCACCCCGGTGCCGCTGCCGGGACCCGCGGCGCGCGAGCTGGCCGCGGCGGTCGGCGCCGCCCTCGACAACGTGCGCAAGCACGCCGGGGACGGGGCCCGGGCCTGGATCCTGGTCGAGGACTGGGGCGGCGAGGTGATCGTGACCGTACGGGACGACGGGCCGGGCATCCCCGCGGGCCGGCTCGACCAGGCGGAGGGCGAGGGCCGGATGGGCGTGGCCCTGTCCATCCGCGGGCGGCTGCGGGACCTCGGCGGCACCGCCGAGCTGGTGTCCGTCCCCGGGCAGGGCACCGAAGTGGAACTGAAAGTACCGAGGGGGAGGACCCAGTGACCGAGCCGAACGAGATCAAGGTCATGGTCGTCGACGACCATCCGATGTGGCGGGACGCGGTCGCCCGCGACCTGGCCGCCGCGGGTTTCGACGTGGTCGCGACCGCCGGCGACGGCCCCGAGGCGGTCCGCCGGGCCCGCGCCGCCGCCCCCCACGTGCTCGTCCTCGACCTCAACCTGCCCGGGATGCCCGGCGTCCAGGTCTGCAAGGAGCTCGTCGGGGCCAACCCCGCACTGCGCGTCCTGGTCCTGTCGGCCAGCGGCGAGCACGCCGACGTCCTGGAAGCGGTCAAGTCCGGTGCGACGGGCTACCTGCTGAAGTCGGCGGGGGCCCAGGAGCTGATCGACGCCGTCCGCCGCACCGCGGCCGGCGACCCGGTCTTCACCCCGGGCCTGGCCGGCCTGGTGCTCGGCGAGTACCGGCGGCTGGCCACGGACCCCGCGCCGGCCACCGCCGACGAGCCGAAGGCCCCGCAGCTGACCGACCGGGAGACCGAGGTGCTGCGGCTGGTCGCCAAGGGGCTGTCGTACAAGCAGATCGCGGAACGGCTGGTCATCTCGCACCGCACCGTGCAGAACCACGTACAGAACACCCTGGGCAAACTCCAGTTGCACAACCGGGTGGAGCTCGTGCGGTACGCGATAGAGGCCGGGCTCGACGACGCGTAGACCCGCAAGCGGTGTCGTACGTCGTACTTACGTCCCCGTACGAGTGAACAGGCGTACGCAACGTCCCGTAATTCCACCGGAATTGACCCTTCCCAGACCCTTGATGTGACCTGAGTCACCACTAGCGTGGCCGTCATGCGGGCCCAGTGGGCCCTGTGGCAAAGGGAGAGTGACATGAAGGTCGGAGTGCTGACCGGCGGCGGCGACTGCCCCGGGCTCAACGCGGTCATCCGCGCCGTCGTCCGCAAGGGCGTGCAGGAGTACGCGTACGACTTCACCGGCTTCAAGGACGGCTGGCGCGGCGTGGTCGAGGGCGACACCGTCCCGCTCTCCATCCCCGCCGTACGCGGCACCCTGCCGCGCGGCGGCACCATCCTCGGCTCCTCGCGCACCAATCCGTTCAAGCAGGAGAACGGGGTCCGACAGATCAAGGAGAACCTCGCCAAGTACGAGGTCGAAGCACTGGTCGCGATCGGCGGCGAGGACACGCTGGGCGTCGCGGCCCGGCTGTACGAGGAGTTCGGCATCCCCTGCGTCGGCGTGCCGAAGACCATCGACAACGACCTGTCGGCGACGGACTACACCTTCGGCTTCGACACGGCCGTGGGCATCGCCACCGAGGCCATCGACCGGCTCCACACCACCGCCGAATCGCACATGCGGGTACTGGTCGTCGAGGTGATGGGCCGGCACGCCGGCTGGATCGCCCTGCACTCGGGGCTGGCCGGCGGCGCCAACGTCATCCTCATCCCGGAGCAGCGTTTCGACCTGGACCAGGTGTGCGCCTGGGTGACCTCCCGCTTCAAGGCGAGTTACGCGCCGATCGTGGTGGTCGCCGAGGGGGCGATGCCGAAGGACGGGGAGATGGTGCTGAAGGACGCCACCACGGACTCGTTCGGACACGTCCGGCTGTCCGGCGTGGGCGAGTGGCTGGCCAAGGAGATCGAGGCGCGGACGGGGAAGGAGGCCCGGACGACGGTGCTCGGGCACATCCAGCGCGGCGGTACGCCGAGCGCCTTCGACCGGTGGCTGGCGACCCGGTTCGGACTGCACGCCATCGAGGCCGTGCACGACGGGGACTTCGGGAAGATGGTCGCCCTGAAGGGGACGGACATCGTCCGGGTGCCGATCGCCGAGGCGACGGCGAAGCTGAAGACGGTGGACCCGGCGCTCTACGCCGAGGTCGGGGTCTTCTTCGGCTGAGCCGACCGGGGCGCGGGGGTGAAGAGGGGGCAGGTGCCCGGCCCCCGGCGCCCGGATTTCCCGCCCCGTTCACCGGACGGCCACCGGGGACGGGCTGCCGGGGGCCTACATTCGGCGCGTGGACTTCCCCGAGACCGTGCGCTGGACCTTCGCAGGCCTCGCCTGCCTGACGCTCGCCGCCCTGGTGCGCGAGATCCGCCGACTGCGCCGGGCGGAGCCCGGCGGCCGGGCCCGCGTCCGGTGGGACGCGGCCGACCAGGGCGCCGGGCTCGTCCTCACCGTCGGCGGTGCGCTGGGCAGCCTCCACCTCTTCGGCGCGGGCCTGGTTCTGACCGGCGTGGTCCTCGGCGGCAAGGCCGTCCGCGCGGTACGGGCCCGCCGCCGCACGACGGTGGGCCGGCCGAGCACCTGACCCGGGGCCGCGCCGACGGCCGTCCCGGGTGCGCCCGAGCCGCCCGCGCCGACGGCCGTCCCGCCGCGCGCGGCCGCGCCGTGCGGCGGCTACGCCGGGGCGGCCGTCCGGACGCCGGCCAGCAGGCCCCGCAGCAGCTCGGCCCCCCGCAGGGTCAGCACGGACTCCGGGTGGAACTGCACCCCCGCGAAGCCGCCCGCGGCCGAGCGGAGCGCGTGGACCTCGCCCGTGGCCGGGTCGCGGGCGACCTCCACACCCCGCCCCGCCAGGTCGGCGGCCCGCTCGCCGGAGCAGTGCGCCGTGAAGGTGTTGTAGAACCCGACCACCTCCGGCGTCCCGAACAGGTCGATCCGCGTCTGCGCCCCCTGCGCCGGCTCCGCCTTGCGGACCAGCGGCAGCCCGAGCTCCGCCGCCAGCAGCTCATGGCCCAGGCAGACCCCGAGCAGGCCGCCCCGGTGCGAGCCGAGGAGTCCCCCGGCCAGCCCGCGCAGCATCCGCATCTTGGGATCCCCGGGATCCGCCGGGTTCCCCGGGCCGGGGCCCAGCACGACCGGACCGTCCCAGGCCAGGGCGGCCGCCCGCAGCCCCGGATCGTCGTAGCGGCGTACGGTCACCTCCACCCCGGCCACCCGCAGGACGTGGGCCAGCATCGCCGTGAAGGTGTCCTCGCCGTCGACCACCAGCGCATGCCCCGTCACCGCGGCCGGCCGCTCCTGCATCCGCAGCCAGAACGGCGCCAGGTCGCGCCGCCGGTCCGCCAGGGCCGCCTGGACCCGGGGGTCCGCCGCCAGTCCGGCCGCCGCGGGCTCCGGGCGGGGCGCCGCCGGGCGGACCCCGAGGGCCGCCAGCACGCCCGCCGCCTTCGCGTGGGTCTCGGCGACCTCGCCCGCCGGGTCGGAGTGCCGGACCAGGGTCGCCCCGACCGGCACCCGAAGCGTGCCGTCCGGCGCGATGTCGGCCGTCCGGATGAGGATCGGGGAGTCCAGGGTCTGGGACCCCGTCCCGTCCACGCCCAGCAGGGCCAGGGCGCCCGCGTAGTAGCCGCGGCCGCCGGACTCGTACCGCTCGATCACCCGGCAGGCGTTCTGCACCGGCGAACCGGTCACCGTCGCCGCGAACATCGTCTCCCGCAGCACCTCCCGCACGTCCAGCGAGGAGCGTCCCCGCAGCTCGTACTCGGTGTGCGCGAGGTGCGCCATCTCCTTCAGCCGCGGCCCGACGACGACCCCGCCCCGGTCGCCGACGGTGCACATCATCTTCAGCTCCTCGTCGACCACCATCGACAGCTCCTCGGTCTCCTTGCGGTCGCCGAGGAAGGAGAGCAGGGACTCGGCGGTCGGCCCCCCGGCCGGGTACCGGTACGTGCCGCTGATCGGGTTCATCACGACGGTGCCGCCGGACATCCGCACGTGCACCTCGGGGCTGGCCCCGACCAGGGTGCGGTCCCCGGTGTGGACGACGTACGTCCAGTACGCGCCCCGCTCGCCGAGGAGCAGCCGCCGGAACAGCGCCAGCGCGTCGGCCCGGCCGAAGCCCTCGATCCGGCCCTCGTAGGTGCGCCGGATGACGAAGTTCGCCCCCTCGCCGCGGCCGATCTCCTCCCGGATCACGCGCTCGACCGTGGCCGCGTACTCCTCGTCGGGTACGTCGAAGCCGCCGCCCTCCACCCGTACCGCGTGGTCCGGCAGCGCCGCCACCGCCTGCGCGAGGGGGAGCTCGTACGCCTCCTCGGCGACCAGCACGGCCAGCGGCGTGCCGTCGTCGCGTACGTCGAAGCCGCGCTCCCGGATCTGGCGGAACGGCACCAGGGCGAGGGTGGGCAGCTCCCGGACCGGGAGCTCGGCCAGGTGCCCCGCCTCGTGGACGGCGCCGATCAGCACCTCGACGGTGTCGTGGTCGCGGCCGGGGGTGCGCCGGCGCAGCAGGGCGAACGGCGGGCAGGCGTCGTCGAGCAGGCGCTGCAGGTCGGGGAGCAGGCTGGGTGCCATGGGGTGGTCGTCCTTCCGGTGGAGAGGGACGGCCCGGCCCGCAAGCACGAAGGCCGCCCCTGGGGGCGGCCTTCGCTTCGCTCGTGTCAGTGGGTACGCGCGAGGGGTGAGCCGCCGGGAGCGGGCCACCACCAGTTCTGGAGGGAGAGCGCGTACATGTGCTGCACCCTAGCCGACACGTCGGAGCGACGGGCGAGTAACACTGGCAGGGACATCCGTCTCACGTAGTGGTCCCCGGGCTGGACCCCGGGCGTAACGCCGTAATGTGTACGAGGTGACCGTGAACGCTGAAACCCACGCCCCCGCCGTCAAGGCGACCTGGCGAGACCTTCCCGCGGCGCAGCAGCCTTCGTACCCCGATGCCGAGGCCCTGCGCGCTGTCGTCGCGGACCTCGAATCGTATCCTCCCCTCGTTTTCGCGGGTGAGTGCGACCAGCTGCGCGCCCGTCTGGGAGCCGTCGCCAAGGGCGAGGCGTTCCTGCTTCAGGGCGGCGACTGTGCCGAGGCCTTCGACGCCGTCTCCGCCGAGCACATCCGCGCCAAGCTGAAGACGCTGCTCCAGATGAGCGCCGTACTGACGTACGCGGCCTCCGTGCCCGTCGTCAAGGTCGGCCGTATCGCCGGCCAGTACTCCAAGCCCCGCTCCAAGGACACCGAGACCCGCGACGGCGTCACCCTGCCGACCTACCGCGGTGACTCCGTCAACGGCTTCGCCTTCACCGAAGAGGCCCGGATCCCGGACCCCGAGCGGCTGAAGCGCATGTACCACGCGTCCGCCTCGACGCTGAACCTGGTGCGCGCCTTCACCACCGGCGGTTACGCCGACCTGCGCCAGGTGCACGCCTGGAACCAGGACTTCGTGAAGTCCTCGCCGTCCGGGCAGCGCTACGAGCAGCTTGCGCGGGAGATCGACAACGCGCTGAACTTCATGAAGGCCTGCGGCACCGACCCGGCCGAGTTCAAGGCCGTCGAGTTCTACGCCTCCCACGAGGCGCTGCTGCTGGACTACGAGGGCGCGCTGACCCGCACCGACTCGCGGACCGGCAAGCTGTACGACACCTCCGGCCACATGGTCTGGATCGGTGAGCGCACGCGCCAGCTGGACCACGCGCACATCGAGTTCTGCTCGCAGATCGCCAACCCGATCGGCATCAAGCTCGGCCCCACCACCACGGTGGACGAGGCCCTGACCTACATCGACCGGCTGGACCCCGAGCGCGAGCCGGGCCGGCTGACCTTCGTCGTCCGCATGGGCGCCGACAAGGTCCGCGACAAGCTCCCCGAGCTGGTCGAGAAGGTCACCGCCTCGGGCGCGACCGTCGCCTGGGTGACCGACCCGATGCACGGCAACACCTTCGAGGCCGCCTCCGGCCACAAGACGCGCCGTTTCGACGACGTGCTCGACGAGGTCAAGGGCTTCTTCGAGGTCCACAAGGGCCTGGGAACCCACCCGGGCGGCATCCACGTGGAGCTGACCGGCGACGACGTCACCGAGTGCGTGGGCGGGGGCGACGAGATCTTCGTCGACGACCTGCACCAGCGCTACGAGACGGCCTGCGACCCGCGGCTGAACCGCAGCCAGTCCCTGGACCTGGCGTTCCTGGTCGCCGAGATGTACCGGGACCAGTAAGCACTCCATGACGGTGGGGCGCGGATCCGTGTGATCCGCGCCCCACTGTCGTTCCCGGGTCTTTTAGGCAAGCCTCACTTTGGGTACGGTTAGGTAAGCCTCACCGAATGGGGATGGCTCACGACCGTTCCTGTCAGGGAGGTGAACCGCGTGTACGTCTGCTCTTGCTTCGGGGTAACCGACCAGCAGGTCAAGGAACACGCGGCCGCCGGGGCCTGCACCCCGCGCCAGATCGCCTCGGCCACGAAGGCCGGCACCGATTGCGGCTCGTGCGTCCGCACGATCCAGGGCCTGCTCGGCCGCGGAGCGTGCCCGCGCCGCGAGCTGCTGGAGAAGGGCAGGGCGACTGCCGTCCTCGCCGCGGCCCCGGAGCTCGCCGAAGCCGCGTAGGGCCGGCGCCCCGCGTCCGGCGGGCGATACCCGAGCCCGGTGCCTTCGGGCTCAGCTCTCCGGCTGTTCGATCAGCTGCGCGATGTAGAGCGCCTCACCGATGCTCTCGATGAGCTCCAGCTGCGTGTCGAGGTAGTCGATGTGGTGCTCCTCGTCGGCCAGGATGTCCTCGAACAGACGCGCCGAGGTGACGTCCCCCTTGCCGCGCATCACCTCGATCCCGCGCCTGAGCCGGTCGATCGCCTCGACCTCGACCTGCCGGTCCGCCTGGAACATCTCCGTCAGGGTCTGGCCGACCCGGACGTGGAAGAGGCGCTGGTAGTTCGGCAGCCCGTCCAGCATGAGGATGCGTTCGGTGAGCCGGTCGGCGTGCTTCATCTCGTCGATGGACTCGCTGCGGGTGTATTCGGCGAGCTTGGTCCAACCCTTGTTGTCCTGGATCCGGTAGTGGAGCCAGTACTGGTTGATCGCCGTGAGCTCGCCGGTCAGCTGCTCGTTCAGAAACTCGAGGACCTCGGGGTCGCCCTGCATCGCAGAGGCTCCTTCCAGGCAATGTCAGCACGTGACGGGGCAGTGCGCGCATCCTTGCACCGCCGCAAGAGGTCGTCCAGTAAGTGCCTCCTTAGTGGGAGTTACCATGACTTGCCCGAATCGTCTCGCACCTGGTCGTGACCACCCCGCGGCGTCTGTCACCATGGAGGCATGGGTCAGCCGGAAAGCCGGGAATCTCCGGGAGCAGATCAGCCGGAGCTTCCACCGGGGCAGCGGTTGCAGCGCGGCTGGCCGGTCACCCATTACGGTCCGGTGCCCAAGTTCAAGCCCGACCGCTGGGAGTTCCGCGTCTTCGGCGCCACCGCGGACGGCGAGAAGCACTGCTGGAACCACGAGGAGTTCACGGCCCTGCCGTTCGACTCGGTCGTCGCGGACCTGCACTGCGTGACCAAATTCAGCATGCCGGGCGCCGAATGGGGCGGTGTGCTCGCCCGCCGCATCCTCGACCTGGCGCCGCCTGCCCCGCAGGTCACGCATGTGATGGTGTGGGCCGAGTACGGCTTCAGCTCCAATATGCGGCTGGCCGACTTCGCCTCCGAGCGTACGGTTTTCGCCACCCACCAGGGCGGCGAGCTGCTCACCGCCGAACACGGTTTCCCGCTGCGGCTCGTGGTGCCCCACCTGTACGCCTGGAAGGGTCCGAAGTGGGTGCGCGGCGTGGAGTACATGACCGCCGACCGCCGCGGCTTCTGGGAGGAGCGCGGCTACCACAACATCGGCGACCCCTGGCGCGAGCAGCGCTACTCGTACCAGGAGGAGCCGGGGGACGGCCCCGAGCTGTAGCCCGCCGCCGTAGCTAGTGGTGGTACCGGTGGACGACCGCGTGGCCCTTGCCGCGGCCGATCATCCATTTGTTGACCGGTGTGGTGACGAGGAAGGCGAGCACGAGCGAGACCGCCAGCGCGATCCAGAACAGTGCCTCCGCCAGGTGGGCGTCCATCGCCCCCGGCCACAGGGCGATCACCCCGTTGTCGATCAGTTCCATGACGGCGATCGAGAGGGTGTCGGCGGCCAGCGCCACCCGGACGGCGGTACGCAGTCCCACGCCGGCCGCGAGGATCCCGCGCAGCGTGAGCGCGTAGCCGAAGAAGAACGCCAGGACGATCGCCAGGACCATGGTGGGCGCGTTCCCCCAGCCGAAGGCGGTGCCGATGACCATGCCGAGCACCTCGCCGATGGCGCACCCGGTCAGGCAGTGCAGGGTGGCCCGGGCGGCCGTCGCCCAGCTGACCCGCCCGTGGCGCTGGTGGTGCCCGTGGTGGCCGTGGTGCTCGTGCTCTTCGTGGACGTGGTTCATCGCAACCCCCCAGGGAACGCCGGAGAACGGTTCTGCCAATGAGCAGAAACCGTATACCCCCCGGGGGTATTCCTCAACGCTCTCGCGGATCAGTGGATCTCGCGCAGCTCCTTCAGCAGCGCCACGTCCGCCGCGTGTCCCTCCGGGCCGCCGGGCGTCTCGATGATCAGCGGTACGCCCTCCATCGCCGGGTGGGTGAAGAGCTCGCCGAAGGCCTCCCGGCCGATGTGGCCCTGGCCGATGTTGGCGTGCCGGTCCTTGTGGGCGCCCACGCCCTCCTTGGAGTCGTTGGCGTGGATCAGCTTCAGCCGCCCCTCGCCCACCGTGTCCACCAGCAGGTCCAGCGTCTGCTTCACGCCGCCCGGCTCGGCCAGGTCGTGCCCGGCGGCGAAGATGTGGCAGGTGTCCAGGCAGATCCCGAGCTTCGGGTGGTGGTCGAGCGCCTCGAAGTACGGGCCGAAGTCCCAGGTCCGGGAGCACAGCGAGGAGCCCTGGCCGGCCGTGGACTCCAGCAGGAGGAAGGGGTCGTCCTCGTGCGTCAGCTCGTCCAGCAGCGGCAGCATGTGTTCCCTGACCTGCGCGTACGCGAGCTCGCGCGGGCGTCCCCCGGTCGCCGAGCCGGTGTGCACCACCACCCCGAGCGCCCCGATCTCCCGGCCCCGGCGCAACGAGTGGCGCAGGGACTCCACCGACTTCTCGACGGTCGCCGCGGTGTGCGAGCCGAAGTTGATCAGATAGGGGGCGTGCACGTAGGCCGGCATGGCCCCGGCAGCGCACCCCTCGCGGAACAGGGCGTCCTGCGCGGGATTGCCGACGGGTGTGGCCCACCCGCGCGGATTGGCCACGAAGACCTGCACGGCCTCGGCGCCCATCTGCCGGGCGTAGGCCAGTCCCACCGAGGCGAGTCCGCCGGCGACCGGGACGTGTCCGCCGACGGGATTGCGTACGGCCTGTTCCATGACGCTTACAGCCCCTTGGTGCGCAGGATGATCGTGCCGCCCTCGGGAGCGTTCTGGCCGCCCGGCACCGACTGGGCCTCCACGGTGTTGCTGAAGGAGAGGAAGGGCCGCTCTACCTTCACCTTGAAGCCGGCCGCCTCCAGGATCTTGCGGGCCGCGTCCACCTCCTGGCCGGTCACGTTCGGCACCGGGAGCTGGCGGGGGCCCTTCGAGACGGTGAGCACCACCGTGTCCCCGGCCGCGGCCTGGGCACCCGCGCCGATCGACTGGTTGGCCACCGTGCCGGCGGGGGAGGGCGAGTTGACCTCCTCGGCGGCCGTCTCCACCTTCAGGCCGAGGTCCTGGAGCGCCGCCCGCGCCTGGTCCACCGGCCTTCCGGCCACGTTCGGCACCTGGACGGGGCGGCCCTTGCTGACCACGAGCGCGACGGCGGTGTCGGGCGCCCGCTTCTGGCCGCCCCCCGGGTTGGTGCCGATCACCGAGCCCTGCGCGACGTCCTGGCTGAACGCCTGGGTGACCAGGCCGGGGGCCAGGCCGCTCTTGGTCAGCTCGGCCTTGGCCTCCTCCAGCGGCCGGCCCTTCACGTCCGGTACGACGACGACCTCCGGGCCGCGCGAGATGGTCAGCACCACCGCGCCGTTGCCGCGGATGCGCTTGCCGCCCTGCGGATCGCTGTTCATGACGGTCCCGCGGTCGAAGGCGTCGCTGAACTTCCGGTCGACCCGCTTCACCCCGAGACCGGCCGCCGACAGCTCCGACTTGGCCTGGGCCTCGGTCTTGCCCAGCAGATTGGGCACCTTGGTGAACTGCCCCGAGTTGATGTACCAGACACCGGTGCCCAGGCCGAGGGCGAGCAGCACGCCCGCGACGACGAGGAACAGGCCGCGGCGGGAGCGGCCCTGCGCGGCGGACGACCCGGAGGGCCCGGACGGCGGCGGAATCGGCGGCGTCGCCAGCCGGGAGGTCTGGTGCAGGGGCGGCTGCGCCGCGACCGGCCGCGGGATCACGCTGGTGCGGTCCTCGGCGGCGGACCGCTCCTCGGCGCGCGCCTGCGGCGGTACGGCGTCCAGCTCGATGTCGCTGAGCTGCGCCCGGGCGTCGAGGGTGGCGCCGAGGAGGGCGGCGGCGTCGTAGGGGCGCAGCTCGGGGTTGCGGGCGGTGGCCTGCGCGACGAGCCCGTCCAGGGCGGCCGGCAGTCCGGGGACGGCGGCCGACGGGGGCGGCACGTCCTCGTGGAGGTGCTGGTAGAGCACCTGCGCGGCGGTGCCGCCGGTGTGCGGCTTGGAGCCGGTGAGCATCTCGTACAGGACGACGCCGCAGGCGTACACGTCCACGCGGGTGTCGGCGACGCCGTTCTCGATCTGCTCGGGGGCGAGGTAGGAGACGGTGCCGAGGACGGAGCCGGTGGTGTGGGTGACCGAGTCCACGGAGCGGACGAGCCCGAAGTCGGCCACCTTGACCCGGCCGTCGTCGCCTATCAGGACGTTCTCGGGCTTCATGTCGCGGTGCACGAACCCGGCCCGGTGGGCGGCGCCGAGGGCGGCGAGGACGGGTTCGAGGATGTCGAGCGCGGCGCGCGGCTGGAGGGCGCCGCGCTCACGGAGCACGTCACGCAGCGTGCAGCCGGAGACGTACTCCATGGCGAGGTACGTGTACGGCCCGTCGGTGCCCTGGTCGAAGACGGCGACCACGTTGGGGTGGGCGAGGCGCGCCACGGACTTGGCCTCGCGGATGAAGCGGTCGACGAAGGCGATGTCGGCGGCGAGGGCCGGGTGCATGACCTTCAGGGCCAGGACGCGGTCGAGGCGGGTGTCGACGGCCCGGTAGACCGTTGCCATGCCGCCGGCCGCGATGCGGGCGTCGATGCGGTAGCGGTCGTCGAGCGTCTGCCCGACGAGGGGGTCGTCCAGGGTCGTGTCCACCCGGGGATTCTACGAGCCGGTCAGCTGCCGCCGGGCTCGGTGGTCCGGCTTGCAGCGCACCTGTGACGTGGCCGACGCCGTCCGGTGCCGCTGCGCGGGCCCGGGCGCGCGCAGCGGCGGCCCGTCAGAACGCCGGGCGCTCCGGGTCCAGGGCGGCACGGCCCTCCGCGGGGGAGGAGGCCTCCGCGAAGCGGCGCTGGGGGATGCGGCCCGCCCGGTGGGCCAGCCGGCCCGCCGACACCGCGTCGCGCATGGCCGCGGCCATGAGGACGGGCGCCTGCGCCCGGGTGACCGCCGAGGCCAGCATGACCGCCGCGCACCCCAGCTCCATCGCCAGCGCCGCGTCCGACGCCGTGCCCGCCCCCGCGTCCAGGATCACCGGGACCCCGGCCCGCTCCGCGATCAACTCGAAGTTGTGGGGGTTGCGGATCCCCATCCCCGACCCGATCGGGGAGCCCAGCGGCATGATCGCCGCACAGCCGGCGTCCTCCAGCTTGCGCGCCAGCACCGGGTCGTCGTTCGTGTACGGCAGCACGGTGAAGCCCTCGTCGACCAGGGTCTCGGCCGCCGCCAGCAGCTCCTCCCCGTCCGGCAGGAGCGTCCGCTCGTCCGCGATGACCTCCAGCTTGATCCAGTCCGTGCCCAGCGCCTCCCGCGCGAGCCGCGCCGTGAGCACGGCCTCGCCCGCCGTGAAGCAGCCCGCCGTGTTCGGCAGGACCGCGATGCCCAGCTTGGAGAGCAGCGAGAGGACGGATCCCTTGACCGTGGGGTCCAGGCGCCGCATCGCCACCGTCGTGAGTTCGGTCCCCGAGGCGATCAGGGCCCGTTCCAGGATCTCCAGGCTCGGCGCCCCTCCCGTACCCATGATCAGGCGGGAGGAGAAGGTCCGGTCGCCCAGTGCGAAGACGTCGTCGGCCATGGCTCAGCCCCCCTGCACCGCGGTGAGAACCTCGACGCGGTCGCCCTCGCCCACCGGCGTGAGGGGCCACTGGCCGCGCGGGACCACGGTCTCGTTGAGGGCGGCCGCGACACCGGACGGGGCCGCGGTCAGGGTGGCGACCACGGCGTCGAGCGTGGTGCCGGCCGCGATCTCGCGCGGCTCGCCGTTGACGGAGATGGTCATGCGTACGACTCCTCGCGTGCGGAACTGAAGCGGCGGGGGCTGAACGGCCGGGCGAGCTCCGCCACCGTGCCGGTGGCCAGCAGCTGGGCCATCACATCGCCGGTCAGCGGGGTCAGCAGCACCCCGTTGCGGTAGTGCCCGGTGGCCAGGTGCAGACCCGGCAGGTCGGTCGGGCCGAGCAGCGGGGCGTTGTCGGGGGAGCCGGGGCGCAGCCCGGCCCGGGTCTCGGTCAGCGGCAGTTCGGTGATGCCGGGCACCAATTCGTGGGCGTCCCGCAGGAGTTCGTAGACCCCGCCGGCGGTGACCGTGGTGTCCCAGCCGAGTTCCTCGCTGGTGGCGCCGACGACGAGCTCGCCGTTCTCCCGCGGCACCAGGTAGACGTGGCTGCCGCGTACGACCGCCCGCACCGTGCGGGACAGGAACGGCGCGTACGCCGCCGGCACCGCGAGCCGCAGCACCTGCCCCTTCACCGGCCGCACCGGAGGCAGCACCTGCGCCGGTACGCCGTCCAGCCTCCCGCTGAGCGAACCGGCAGCCAGCACCACCTGGTCCGCCCCCAGCAGCGTGCCGTCGTCGAGCTCCGCCCCCGCGGCCCGGTCGGCGCTCACCACCAGCCGCCGCGCGCCCGCCCGGTGGATCTCCACCCCCGCGCCCTCGCAGGCGGCCAGCAGCGCGGCCGCCAGCCGGCGCGGGTCGACCTGGTGGTCGCCGTCGACCCGCAGCCCGCCCCGTACGCCCGGGGCCAGCATCGGCTCCAGGCGCCGGCACTCGCGGCCGGTGAGCCACTCGGACTCCAGTCCGCAGCGGCGCTGCAACGCGTGCAGTTCGCGCAGGTGGAGGCGGTCGTCGGCGTCGAGGGCCACGGCGAGGGTGCCGCAGGCGCGGTAGCCGATGTCCATGCCGCCGCTCGCCTCGGCCAGCTCGGCGGCGAACTCCGGATAGCGGGCGGCGGAGGCCAGGTTGAGGCCCAGCAGGGTCTCCTCGCCGTAGTGGAGCTCGGTGACGGCGGCCAGCATGCCCGCCGCGACCCAGGCGGCCCCGCCGCCCGGGGCCGGATCGGCGAGCACGGTGCGCAGTCCGCGCCGGGCGGCCCGCCAGGCGGTGACCAGGCCGATGATCCCGCCCCCGATGACGAGGACGTCGGATCCCTTTCGAGATGAGTGCATGGGCGTCCAGCCCCTCCCTTCGCCGGCATGACCCGGATCAGGTTCGTACGGTCGGAGGCCGGCCAGCCTCCCTCTCAGCCCGGTACGCCCGGACTCCCGCGATAGGTACGGTGGCCAGACTAACCCTGGCGCCGCCCTCCGGTAAGGCGGCTTCCCCGGCCTCCGTTCCTGATGGGCTGTCAGGTGGCTAGGGTGGGCGGCGTGAGCGAGCAGACGGAAAAGACTGAGAGCGGCATCGTCATCGTCGGCGCCGGAATGGCCGGGGTGCAGACCGCGGTCGCCCTGCGGGAGCAGGGCTGGACCGGCCCCCTGACCCTGCTGGGCGCCGAACCCCACCAGCCCTACGACCGGCCCCCGCTGTCCAAGGCGGTCCTGCTCGGCAAGGCCGAGGACTCCGCCTTCGACGTGGACTTCGAAGGGCTGGGGATCGAGCTCCGGCTCGGCACGGAGGTGACCGCCCTGCGCGCCGCCGACCGCGAACTCGACACCGAGGCGGGTCCGGTCCCGTACGAGGTCCTCGTGCTGGCCACCGGTGCCGAACCGCTGACCCTGCCGGGCGCCGAGGGCGTCCCCGGCGTGCACCTGCTGCGCACCCTGGACGACGCGGCCCGGCTGCGCCCGGTGCTGGCGACCGCCCCGGCGGCGGTCGTGGTCGGGGCGGGCTGGATCGGGGCGGAGTTCGCCACCGCCGCGCGGGAGGCGGGCTGCGCCGTGACGGTGGTCGAGGCGGCCGACCGGGTGCTGGCCGGGGCACTGCCCGGGGAGGTCGCCGCCCCGATGGCCCGCTGGTACGAGGAGGCGGGGGCCGAACTGCTGACCGGCACCAAGGTGGCCTCGGTGGAGCCCGGCCGGGTCCTGCTGGCGGACGGCCGGGAGCTGGCTGCGGGCGCGGTGGTCGTGGGCATCGGGGCCCGGCCGGCGACGGGCTGGCTGGCGGGATCGGGCGTGGAGCTCGGGCCCGACGGCGCGGTGGTGGCCGACGCGCACCTGCGGACCGCGCTGCCCGGCGTGTACGCGGTGGGGGACTGCGCGTCCTTCCCGTCGGCGCGGTACGGGGCGCGGCTCCTGGTGCACCACTGGGACAACGCGCTCCAGGGGCCGCGGGTGGTGGCGGCGAACATCCTGGCGGGCGAGCCCGTGCAGGTGTACGACCCGGTCCCGTACTTCTGGTCGGAGCAGTTCGGCCGGTTCGTGCAGTACGCGGGACACCACGCCGGTGCGGACACCCTGCTGTGGCGCGGGGACCCGGCCGAGCCCACGTGGTCGGTGTGCTGGCTCCGCGACGGGGCGCTGGTGGCGCTCCTGGCGGTGGGCCGCCCCCGGGACCTGGCGCAGGGCCGCAAGCTGATCGAGACGGGCACCCCCCTCGATCCCGCCAAGGTCGGCGACCCGGAGACCCCCCTGAAGTCGGCGGCCGCCTAGGAGGGGCATCGGGGAGACCCGGACGGGCGGGCTCGGGTACCGGGTGTCGGTGCGAGGTGGCAGGCTTGTGTCCGTGACCGAGATTGACGCAAAGATCGATGCCCTTGTCCCCGCCTGGCTGTACCTCCCCGACATCGCGGAGATGCTCGACATCGAAGTGACCCGGGTCCGCCAGCTGGTCAAGGAAGGTCAGCTGATCGCCGTGCGCCGTGGCGAGAACCGCGCGCTGCAGGTACCCGCCCCCTTCATCGACGGCGACAAGGTCGTCAAGGGCCTGGCCGGCCTGCTGACCGTCCTCCGTGACGACGGCTTCTCCGACGAGGAGATGCTGGAGTGGCTGTTCACCGCCGACCCGACCCTGCCCGGCACCCCCGTGCAGGCCCTGAGGGAGAATCGCGGCACGGAGGTGAAGCGCCGGGCCCAGGCGCTCGCCCTCTGACCGGAGTCCCGATTCCCGGGTCCTGAGCGGACTCGGCCGATCCATCGCGGTGTGCGGGCCGAGCGGCCCGCGCACCGCGCCACCACGGGGGGTACCCATGTCCGCGAACGCCCAGCTGTCCGACGCCCGGCTCTACCTGTGCACGGACGCCCGCAAGCGGCAGGGCGACCTCCCCGAGTTCCTCGACGCCGTCCTGGCCGGCGGAGTGGACATCGTCCAGCTCCGCGACAAGGGCATGGAGGCGGGCGAGGAGCTCGAACACCTCCAGGTCTTCGCCGAGGCCGCCCGCCGGCACGGCAAGCTCCTCGCGGTGAACGACCGCGCCGACGTCGCCCATGCCATCGGCTCCGACGTGCTGCACCTCGGCCAGGGCGACATCCCGGTGCCCGCCGCCCGCGCGATACTCGGCGGAGGAGTGCTCGTCGGGCGCTCCTGCCACGCCGAGTCCGAGGTCGACGCCGCCGTCGCGGAACCCGGCGTGGACTACTTCTGCGCCGGCCCCTGCTGGCCCACCCCCACCAAGCCCGGCCGCCACGCCCCCGGCCTGGATCTCGTCCGGTACGCGGCCTCCCTCACCCAGGACCGGCCCTGGTTCGCCATCGGCGGGATCGACGCCGGCAACCTGGACGAGGTCCTGGACGCCGGAGCCACCCGCGTCGTGGTCGTGCGCGCCCTGACCGAGGCCTCCGACCCGGGAGCGGCCGCGGCCGAGCTGGCCAAGCGGATCCGGGCGCGCGCTTCCCAGTAGCCCCCGGGCGGAGGGTGTCCAAAAGGCTGTCCAAAAGGCGGACGCCGCTTCGGCGTCCGCGACCCCCCGTCTAACCTGCCCGTATGGCCCTTGGTACCGCTTCCACCTGGACGGATCGTGCACGCACGGTCCGTGACCTTCTGGCGTCCGGGGATCCCTCGTACTCCTTCGAGTTCTGGGCTCCCAAGACCGAGAAGGGCGAGCGCAACCTCTGGAACGCCCTGCGCCGCATCGAGGCGGTCGCGCCGAGCTTCGTCTCGGTCACCTACGGGGCCGGCGGCTCCACCCGCGGCGGCACCGTCAAGGCCACCGAGCAGATCGCCGCGGACACCACCCTGACCCCGGTCGCCCACCTGACCGCCGTCGACCACTCGGTCGCCGAGCTGCGCCACGTCATCGGCCAGTTCGCGGACGCGGGCATCCGCAACATGCTGGCCCTGCGCGGAGACCCGCCGGGCGACCCCATGGGCCCGTGGGTGGCGCACCCCGAGGGCGTCCACTTCGCCGCCGACCTGGTCCGGCTGGTCAAGGAGTCCGGCGACTTCTGCGTCGGCGTCGCGGCCTTCCCCGACATGCACCCGCGCTCGGAGGACTGGGACACGGACATCCGGCACTTCGTGGACAAATGCCGTGCAGGTGCGGACTATGCGATCACCCAGATGTTCTTCGATCCGGAGAACTATCTGCGGCTGCGCGACAGCGTCGAAAAGGCGGGCTGTGAGACCCCGATCATCCCCGAGGTCATGCCTGTTGTGAACATCAGGCAGCTCGACCGGCTGCCCCAACTCAGCAACGCGGTCTTCCCCGAGGCCGTGAAAGAGCGCATGCTCGCCGTCAAGGACGATCCGGCCGCTGTACGCTCCATGGGGATCGAGTTCGCCACGGAGTTCTGCGCGCGGCTGCTGTCCGAGGGTGTCCCAGGGCTGCACTTCATCACGCTGAACAACTCCACGGCGACTCTCGAAATCTACGAGAACCTGGGCCTGCACCAGCGGGCCTGATCGGCCGTACCCGGGGCGGCCGTACCGAGAGGTGCCACGCATGGGAATGACGGTCCTCTACATCGCGTTCGGTTTCGTCGCGCTGTGGCTGCTTGCCGAGGTCCTGATGCAGTACAAGGCCCGGCTGCGCTGGCGCCTGCTCGCCTTCGCCGGGTTCCTCGGCGTGGTCGCCGGGGTGCTGCTGCCCTCGGTGCTGGTCATCGCGGTCGGCGCGGCCGCCTTCGCCGTGGGCCAGACCCTGGTCACGCTCTCCTTCCGCAAGGGCTTCGTGGCCGGTTGGGCGCTGCGCCGCGGCGGTCAGCCCGTACGCCAGACCCGGCGGCGGCGGGCGGGCGGTCCGCGCCCGGAGCCGGCGCTGGAGGTGACCGCCCTGGAGTACGGGGCCGAAGGCCCGGACGGGCCCGGCGTGGACGCCGACGAGGACGCCGGGGACTCCACCCCCTCGCCGCAGCCGCAGTTCCAGGCCTCGACCGAGCAGTTCTACAGCCCGGAGCCGCTGCCCGAGGACACCGGCTCGTACGGGATACAGAGCTTCGCCCCCGCCGCGGACGCGGGACAGGGCGCCGCCTTCACCTCGGCGTACACCGCGTCCGAGCAGGACGCCCACCAGTACGCCCCCTCCTTCGATGCGCAGGCCTACGACCCGCAGTCCCAGGGCGGCTACGACTACTCCGGCTACCCAGGAGGCGGCGAGCAGCAGGTCTACGCCGCCTACTCCGACCCGTACATCGGCACCGGCGGCGGGGTCATCCCGCCGCAGCCGTACGACTACACCCCGTACGGATCGGGCTACACCCCCGACCCCTACGCGAGCCAGGGCGGCCAGCAGTCGTACACGATGGACACCCCGCCCGGAGGGGTGTGGGTGCCGCAGCAGCGGGACGTGGCGCAGCCGTACCCGGAGGAGCAGGGCGGGTACCCCCAGCAGCAGCCGCAGCAGTACCCGTACCAGGGCACCGGGGAGTACGAGCAGTACCGCTACTGAGAGCCGGTCACCGCTGCTCCGCCCGAGCGGAGCAGCGGGCCGCTCACTGCGAGCCCTTGAAGTCCGCGCCCTCCACGATCAGCCCGGCCACCAGCGCCCCCGTCATCCCGGCGTGCGCGAGCCCGCCGCCGGGGTGGGCCCAGCCGCCCGCCAGGAACAGGCCGGGCAGGGCGGTGGTGTTGGCGGGCCGGAGCAGCCGGCCCTGGGCCCCCGCCAGCGCCGGCGGCGGTACCGCGCCGCCCAGGGCGCCGGTGGCGGCCTCGACATCGGCCGGAGTACGGGCCTCCCACCACAGCAGCCGCTCGCGCAGCCCCGGCACGGCCCGGGCGGCGAGGTCGAGCAGCGCCTCCGGGTCGGGGGCCTCGTCCGTGCCCGCCGCACCGCACACCGCGCTCAGGGTGACGGTCTCGTGGTCCGCGTCGGGGCGGGTGGCGGGGTCGTCGGGGCGCAGGACGGTGAGCAGCGTGTCCGCGGAGTGGACCAGGGTGCGGTGGACGGCGTCCTCGGAGCGGGCGCCGCGCAGCGCGAGCAGGAGCGTGTACCGGCTCGTCACCTGCGGACCGTCCGCCGGGACACCGCCGGAGGGCAGCGGCACCCGCAGCGGCCTCGGATCGACACCGCAGACCACGAAGTCCGCGGCCGCCTCCGTCCCGTCGGCCAGCAGCAGCCCGGCCGCGCGGCCCTCCCGCTCCAGCACCTCCCGTACCGGCGCGCCGAAGACGAAGGCCACCTTCCGCTCCAGGCAGCGCTCGTACACCGCGGTGGCCAGCGCCCGCATCCCGCCGCGCACGTACCAGCTGCCGAAAGTCTGCTCCATGTACGGGAGCACGGCCGCGGAGGCGGGCGCGGTGGCGGGGTCGATCCCGTACGCCCGCACCCGGGCGGCCAGCAGCTCCCCGAGCCCGCCGCCCAGCTCGCGCGCGGCCACCTCGGCGAGGGTCGGCGGCCGGCGGCGCAGCAGGCCGCTCTTGCGCAGGGCGGGGTAGGGGTCGCGGCCGAGGACCTGCCAGTCGGGGCGCAGGGGTTCCTCCAGCAGCGGGCGGCGGGTGGCGTTCCAGGCGTCCCGGGCCCGGCCGAGCACCCCGTTCCAGCGCTCCCCGGCGCCCACGCCGAAGGACTGGTCGAGGACGGCGGCGGCCCCGCCGCGGGAGGCGCCCGGGAGGGTGACCTCCGTCCCGTCGGCGAGGACGTGCCGCAGCGCCGGGTCGACCTGGACCAGCTCGACGCAGTCCTCCAGGGGGCGCTTGCCCGTCTTGACGAACAGGTCGCGGTAGACGGCGGGAAGGTGCAGCAGGCCGGGACCGGTGTCGAAGGCGAAGCCGTCCCGCTCGTGGCGTCCCAGTGAGCCGCCGTGGGTGGAGCCCCGCTCGTACACCGTCACCTGATGCCCTGCCACGGCCAGTCGGGCCGCCGTGGCCATCGCGCCCATCCCGGCGCCGATCACCGCAATTCGTGCCATGCGGATGACCCTATCGAGGCGGTCACCAGGGTGGTGGCCCGGCCCGTCCGGGGAGCCGGCCGACGCCCGCCAGCCGCTTCTCCTCCCGGCGCTGGGCGCGGCGGCGCAGGAAGCGGCGGATCCTGCTCCAGAGGAAGAACAGCGCGGCCAGGCCGGTGGCCAGCAGGACGGCCGCGATGATCGCGGCGGCCGTGGGGTGGAACACGGCGAAGGTCACGATGCCGGCCACGCCGAGGTCCTCGGCGGTGCTCAGCACGATGTTGCTGACGGGCTCCGGCGAGGTGTTGACCGCCATCCGGGTGCCGGCCTTGACGAAATGGCTGGCGAGCGCGGTGGAACCGCCGATGACCCCGGCGGCGATGTCGGAGAGCGAGCCGCTCTGGCCGGCGAGCAGCGCGCCGACCACGCCACCGGCGACCGGCCGGATCACGGTGTGCACCGCGTCCCAGACGGAGTCCACGTACGGGATCTTGTCGGCTACGGCCTCGCAGAGGAACAGCACGGCAGCGACGATCAGCACGTCGGTGCGTTGCAGGGACGTGGGGACCTCGTCGGTCAGTCCGGTCGCGCCGAAGACGCCGAGCAGGAGGACCACGGCGTAGGCGTTGATCCCGCTGGCCCAGCCGCTGGTGAAGACCAGGGGGAGCACACTCACCCGGTCATCATGACGCAGGATCAGACACCGGCACAGCTGGGGGCGGTAAGAGGGCGGAACGTTGAGCGCGCAGAACGGTGAGGGGGGGGGGGGGCGCGGGCGCGCGGCGCCCGGCCCCGCAGTACGGGGTTCAAGGTGCTGGGTGGCGGGTGGCGGGCG
>NZ_JBEZBN010000042.1:0-61183 GCF_040647115.1 Streptomyces sp. NPDC044571 | reverse complement strand
CATCAGGCACAAGATCATCCGACACATCCAGAACCTTGCCGCCCGTCAGCCCAACTGCCAAGCCCCTGAGCCAAACTCATTCTGAAATGATCAGTTAGACGCCTTCATGCGGGACTACGTCGCCGGCCATGCGGGCCACACCCTCGCCGAGGCCGTGGCTCACTGGCATGACACCCGCGGCCGGGCCGCCGAACCACCGGAGATCGGCGCCCAGTTCGAGCTCAACCGGTTCCTGCGCGACTGGCACACCCGCCACCCGGACGGCACCCGGCGCGAGGCCCTGGCGGCCTGGCAGGTCCACCGGGCCCGGCCCAGGAGCTGACCCCCGGGCCCCGGGGCCGCCTCAGGCAGCCGGCTCCGGCTCCGGGAGGCGGCGGGACAGCGCCCAGGCGGCGAGCGGGAGCACGATCAGCGGGAGCAGGGCCGTGTGCAGGGAGGTGGCGTCCGCGGCCGCGCCGATGAGCGGGCTCGCCACGCCGCCGACGCTGACCGTGAGGCCGAGGGTGACCCCGCTCGCGGTGCCCATGCGGGTCGGCAGGTAGTCCTGGCCCAGCGTGACCTGGAGGGACAGCGGCACGTACAGCGCGGCGGCGGCCAGCGCAGCGCAGACGTACACCAGCGGCAGCGGCAGGAACAGGACGCCGGCGACGGCGGGCGCCGCAGCGGCGTAGGCCCGGCGGACGGTGGTGGTCCGGCCCCAGCGCGCGGCCAGCCGGCCGCCGAGCACGGTGCCGCCCGCACTGCCCGCGAAGAGGGCGAACAGGGCCGCCGCGGCGGCGGTTCCGCTCCCGCCGCGCTCGCGGACGTACAGGGCGATGAAGGTGCTCAGCCCGATGAAGGCCACCGAGCGGACCACCACGACCAGGGAGAGCCGCACGAAGGCCCGCCGGTCCTCGGGAACACCCGACGCGGGCTCCCGTACGGCACCCGGTGCACCGGAGCCGGCCGCCGCCGCTGCCTCCGTCCCCCCGCGCGGCGCCCTCCGCGGGCGGTTCAGGACCGCGCCGAGCACGCAGGGGAGCGCCAGCAGCCACCAGGCCGCCGGGCCGGACACCGACAGGGCCCCGGCGACCAGCAGCGGCGAGCACGCGAAGCCCACGGTCCCGCCCAGCGCGAACCAGCTCATCGCCGTATGGCCGGCGCCGCCCAGGGAGGTGCGGACCAGCCGCGCCGCCGCCGGATGGTAAGCGGCGACGCCCAGCCCCGACAGGGCAACGGCCGCCACGGTGGCCGGGTAGCCGGCGTCGGCGCCGACCAGTGCGACGCCCAGCCCCGCCGCGGCCGTGCTCAGCGGGATCAGCCACGGCATCGGCCGGCGGTCCGTCAGCGCCCCGAACAGCGGCTGGACCACGGAGGACAGCAGCGAGGCGGCGAGCACGATGCCGGAGGCGGCGGCGTAGTCGTAGGCGCGCTCGGCGACCAGGTAGGGCACGAGCGCGGCGATCGCGCCCTGGTAGACGTCCACACAGGCGTGGCCCGCCGCGTAGGCCGCCGTGCGGCCCCGCCGAGCCCGGTCGGCGCGCGCAGTCGAGGGCGGGTGGGACGGCGCGGTCTTCGATGGGTTCACCGATCGAGAATCCCCCGTCCCGCAGCGGGCCCGCTTCCGATAAATTGCCGGGCGATGCAGAAAATCCGCCACACCCCCCGGGCCGCCACCAGCATCCGCGAGCTCGACACCCACGTCGGGATCGACCCGCACCGGCACGACGACCACCAGATCGCCTACGCCGGTTCCGGAGTGCTGTCCGTCACCACCGATGCCGGGACCTGGGTGGCCCCGACCTCCCGCGCGCTGTGGATCCCGGCCGGGACGGTGCACGAGCACCGCGGGTACGGGCGCACCGACCTGCACTCGGTGGGCCTGCCCACCCACCACAACCCGCTGTCCCTCGACTCGCCCGCCGTGATCGCCGTCGGGCCGCTCCTGCGGGAGCTGATCCTCGCCTACACCCGGATGCCCGAGGACGGCAGCCCGCAGCGGCGCCGGCTGCTCGCGGTGCTGCTCGACCAGGTGCGGGTCTCGCCGCTCCAGCCGCTGCACCTGCCCGAGCCCCGAGACCCCCGGCTCGCGTGTGCGGGCTGCTGCACGCCGATCCGGCGGACCCGCGCGGGCTGGCCGCCCTCGCCGCCGCCTCGGGAGCCGGGGCCGGGGAGCGGACGCTGAGCCGGCTGTTCCGCGCCGAGCTGGGCATGACCTTCCCGCAGTGGCGCACCCAGCTGCGGCTGCACCGGGCACTGCGGCTGCTGGCCGTCGGCACGCCCGTCACCGCCGTCGCGCACCGCTGCGGCTGGTCCTCCGCGAGCGCCTTCATCGACGTCTTCCGGCGGGCCTTCGGGCACACGCCCGGGGCGCACCCGCGGCACCTGCCGTAGGGGCTCTCAGGGACGCTCGTACGAGAGCAGGACCACCCCGTTGCCGAACGCGCGGGTGCCGGCGAGCCGGAGCGGAGCCGACCCGGCGAACGGCGGGAACAGCGGTGTGCCGCGGCCGATCCGTACCGGATGCACATAGATCCGGTACGCGTCCACCAGGTCGTGGCGCAGGAACGAGGCGGCCAGATCGGCCCCGCCCAGGGTCAGGTCGCCGCCCGGGGCCGCCTTCAGCGCGGCGACCTCCGACGGTACGACGTCCCGGACGAGCACCGAGTTCCAGCCGAGGTCCGCCCGGTCCAGGGTCCGCGAGTAGACGTACTTCGGAATGTCCCGCCAGATGCCCGCGAACTCCGCCATCCACTCCGGGGTGTCGGGGTCCTGGTCGGCGGTCGGCCAGAAGTCCGCCATCAGCTCGTAGATGACGCGGCCGTTCAGCATGCCGCCCATGGCCCGCAGCTCTTCGTTGAAGTGCCGGTGCAGTTCTTCGTCGACGAGATGCCAGCCGATGTCGCGGCCGGGCCCCTCGATGTACCCGTCGAGGGACATGGACATCATCAGGATGATCTTCCGCATGACCGTCCACGCTACATACTGGCCGGTGTGAAGAGCGTAGATGCCGCAGACGACACGGTCCTGTTCGCCGTCGAGGGCCGCACGGGGGTGATCACCCTCAACCGTCCCCGGGCCCTCAACGCCCTGACCCACGCCATGGTGCTGCGGATCGACGAGGCCCTGACCGCCTGGGAGCACGACCCCGCCGTCGCCCTGGTCCTCATCCGCGGCGCCGGTGAACGCGGCCTGTGCGCGGGCGGCGACATCCGGGCCATCCACGACGACGCCAAGGCCGGCACGGACGCCTCCGCCGGCTTCTGGCGGGACGAGTACCGGCTCAACGCCCTGATCGCCCGCTACCCCAAGCCGTACGTGGCCCTCATGGACGGCATCGTCATGGGCGGCGGCGTCGGCCTTTCCGCCCACGGCAGCGTCCGCATCGTCACCGAACGCTCGCGGGTCGCCATGCCGGAGACCGGCATCGGCTTCGTCCCGGACGTCGGCGGCACCTACCTGCTGGGCCGGGCCCCCGGCCTGCTCGGCACGCACCTCGCACTCACCGGCACGGCCGTGGGGGCCGCCGACGCCTTGCTGTGCGGGCTCGCCGACCACTTCGTACCCGCCGAGCGGCTCGCGGAGCTCACCGCCGCACTCGCCTCGGCGCCCGCGGCCGAGCTGCTCCCGCGCTACGCCGCCGCGCCCGCCCCGGGCGAACTGGCCGACCGGCGGCCCTGGATCGACCGGTGCTACGCGGCGGACACCGTCGAGGAGATCGTGGAGCGGCTGCTCGGCGAGGGCGACCCGGCCGCGAAGGAAACCGCCGAGACGATCCTCGCCAAGTCCCCGACCGCGCTGAAGGTCACCCTCGCCGCCGTGCGCCGGGCCGGCAGCCTGGGCGCGCTGGAGCAGGCGCTGGTCCAGGAGTACCGGGTCTCCTGCCATGCGCTGCGCTCGCCCGACCTGGTCGAGGGCATCCGGGCCCAGGTGATCGACAAGGACCGCGCCCCGCGCTGGTCGCCGCCCGAGCTCGACCGGGTCACCGAGGAGGACGTGGCCCGCTTCTTCGCCCCGCTCGGGCCCGGCCGTGAACTGAGGCTGGACTGAGCCCGGGCGGGGTGCCTCAGCGGTAGCCGTCGGGGGCGGCGGGCAGGCCCGGGTCCTGTACCTCGACCAGGTACCGCCAGGCGTCCGGGCGGCTGCCGTCGAGATCGGTGAACCCGTAGACGCGGGCGAGCTGCCCGCTGGAGAGCGACTGCCCGTTCCAGCGCGCCACCTCCGGGTCCGCGGCCAGTGCCGCGACCGCCCGCCCGACGTAGGAGGGGGTCTCGGAGATGCCGAAATGCGGGACCCGGTCCAGGGCGTCGCGCCAGTTGGCCTCCGTGACCCCGAAGGCGTCGAGCATCATCTCCGAGCGCAGCCAGCCCGGCGTCAGCGCCACCGCCGTCGCCCCGCGCGGACCGAGCTCGTGCCCGAGCGCGAACGCCATGCGCAGCACCGCCGACTTGGCGAGGTCGTAGAAGAACGACACCCGGTAGTGCGTCGCGTTGTACTCGGCCGTACCGTCCGTCATCTCCACCACCAGCCCGCCCGGCTCCCGCAGCAGCAGCGGCGCCGCGTAGTGGCTGGTGATGGCATGGGTCTCCACCGCGAGCCGCAGCAGCCGCAGCCCCTTGTCCAGGTCGTGCTCCCAGACCGCGCTGTCCCACTCGAAGAGCCGCTCGCCACCCCAGACATCGTTCACCAGGAGGTGCAGGCGGCCCTGCTCCTCCTCGATCCGCCGCACCAGCGCCTCGACCTGCGCCGGCACCAGATGGTCCGTGACCACGGCGATCCCGCGTCCGCCCGCCGCCGTGACCAGCCCGGCGGTCTCCTCGACCGTCTCGGGCCGGTCGTACTCCGAACGGCTGCCGCGGGTGCTGCGCCCCGTCACGTACACCGTCGCGCCCTGCGCCCCGAGTTGGACAGCGATGCCGCGCCCCGCCCCCCGCGTCGCCCCGGCCACCAGGGCGACCCTGCCGTCGAGCCCGCGCTGTGCTTCCGCCATGCCCCGACCCTACGACGCAGGGCGCCGCCGGGCACGGGCCGCGGGTGCGTGTCACGCCCCCTGCGCCCGTGCCGGGCGGCAGTCCTCAGAACCAGGTGAGGGTGAGGGGGAAGGTGGTGGTGGCGGTGGTGGGGGTGGTGTCGGTGGCGGTGGCGGTGATTTGGAGGGTTCCGGTGGCCCAGGGTTTGCCGGTGATGCGCCCGGTGGCGGGGTCGAGGGTGAGGCCGAAGGGGAGGCCGGTGGCGGTGTAGCGGACGGGGGGTTTGCCTCCGGTGGCGGTGAGCTGGATGGTGCAGGTCTGGTTGAACTTGCAGGCTTGCGGGCCGGGGTCGGCGAGTTTGAGGTCACCGGAGGTCGGGGTGGGGGTCGGCGTGGGCGTCGGGGTCGGGGTCGGGGTCGGCGTGGGGTCCGTGGACCCGGCGAAGGCCTCGGTGATCGGCTGGACGTTCGCCGCGTTCCCCGCGTGTGTCGCCGTGCCGAAGAGGTCCTCCAGGGTGCGCAGCAGGTGGTGGTGGCTGTAGGCCGTGGAGTACGCGCCGGTCTTCACGTTCGCCCCGTGGAACACGGTGGCGATCCGGTTCGACCCGAGGTAGTTGTCCTCGTCCCAGGTGAGCACGAGCAGACTGTTGTGGGTCTTCGCCCACTGCGCGTACGCGTCCAGGTTGGTCTTCGTCCAGGTGTCGCCCGTGCCGACCGCGCAGTCGTGCATGTCGTTGCACAGGTTCGGCACCACGAAGGACAGGTTCGGCAGCGCCGCGAAATTGCCCTGCGGGAACTGCGACCAGGTCTTGCCGGTGTTCAACGGCACGTTCTTGAAGGCGAACCACGGGTTGTGCTTCTGCGCGTACTTGCCGCTGCTGCACGCCGTCGACCCTTCGGCCGGCAGGTCCTCGTTGTACGTCGCGAAGGTCTTCCCCGCGGCGATCACCTCCTGCCCGAGGTTGGCCGCCGTCATCGACTGCGCGGTGTAGCAGCCGTCGCCGGTGATGCCCTGCGTGGCGCCGGAGAACAGGTTGAAGTAGTTCGGCTGGCTGGGGTGCGTCAACGCCTTCATGCCGGTCAGGCTCGCGCCGCCGTTCGCCAGCTGGTTGATGTACGGGGCGTTCGCGCTGCCGATGATCTCCCCGTACTGCTTGTTCTCGTAGACGGCGACCACCACGTGGTCGTATGCCGGCAGGCCGGCGGCCGCCGACGGCGCCTTCGCGTACGCGGCGCCCGTACTGCCGTCCGCAGCGCGCGAGTTGGCCACGGTGAAGGCGCCCAGCAGGGTGAGCGCGCCGAGCCCGGCCGCGAGCGCGGACCGGCGGGTCCGGCGTCTCGCGACGGCCTTGGGTGAGGGCATGAGCGGTTCCTCCTCGATCTCGGTGGTGCGGGATGGGTGTCGGTCACTCCTCTCGCCGGGCCGCTCCGGCCACGGCGATGTTCAAGAAGCGCGGCCCGGGCCGGCCCCGGCCGCGGAAGTCCTCCGCCACCGCGGCCCGGACCGCCGTCAGACGCGTCTCGGGCAGCAGCACCAGCACGCTCCGGCCCGGCCGCGGCCCGGGCGCCCATGCGCTCAGCGCCCCCGCCCGGCGGGCGCAGTCCACC
This sequence comes from Streptomyces sp. NPDC044571, assembly GCF_040647115.1. Lineage (NCBI taxonomy): Bacteria > Bacillati > Actinomycetota > Actinomycetes > Kitasatosporales > Streptomycetaceae > Streptomyces > Streptomyces sp. NPDC044571. Next base: position 54,627 of record NZ_JBEZBN010000042.1, on the reverse strand, counting down.
GCCCGGGCCAGCGCCGCCGGCCGGTCGGCCGGAGCCAGGCTCCCGCGCACGGCCAGCAGCACCAGCCGGCTGCCCGAGGCCGCCGGGTCGAAGGCCGCGTACCGGGGCGGCTTCCCGCCGTCCCGGTCCATCAGCAGCGCCTCGCCGGGGCGGGCGAACAGGGCCGCCCGGTGCAGGGCCCGGTCGCCGCCCGGCAGCGCCTCGGCGAGCAGCCGGGCCAGTCGGGCACGGTCCGGCTCCCCGCCCGCCGGACCGCGTACCCCGCCGCGGGCGTCCCCGTGGACGTCGGCCACCGCGAGCGCCGTCGCGCAGTCGGCGGGCTCCGCCACCGCCAGCCCCGAGGCCGCCGTGAGCGAGCCCTGAACGTGCAGGTCGGTCCCGCCGCGCCCGTACCCGGCGCGGGCGAGCGCCCGCAGCAGGGCGTAGGGGCGGGCCGCCCAGGCGGGGACGGCGGACGGCGGCCCGTCCGGAGCCAGCGGCACCTCGCAGCTGTCGGCGGGATGCCCGAGCGAGCTCAGCCGCACCAGGCCGTCGGAGCGCGCCGCGGCGGCGGCCGCCACCGGCCAGCCCGCGGCCGCCACCAGCCCCGGCGCGCCCAGGTGGAAGGCGTGCGGGGCGCTCCACACGGCGGCGGGGGCCCGGCCGTGCGCGGACTCCAGGGCGTAGGCGACGAGCCGGAACAGCGGGTCGGCGGTGGCCCGGCGGGCGAGGTCGGGACCCTCGCCGCCCACCGGCGGGCTGACCGGGGCGCCGGTCACGGCCCCACCTTGCGGGCCAGCATCCGGTAGGCGTTGCCGCCGTCAGACCGCCGGGCCGCGGCCGTGCGCACCGCGTCGAGCACCGCCGCACCGGCGAAGCAGGGCAGCGCCGCAGCCCGTACGGCCGCGGCGGCGGCTCGGCGGCGCGGTGTCGCCGGCGGGCCCCAGGGCCGGTCCGGATCCGGGGCCAGGTGCGTCGCGGTCAGGGCCACCGCGCCGAAGAAGTCGTTGCCCTGGTGGGCGGGGCCGTGCTCCTCGGCGAGCACGGTGAACCCCCGGTCGGCCAGCGCCTCCCGCAGGTTGGGGGCCGGGATCAGGTGCTGGTGCTGCGGCTGGAACCAGGGCAGCCAGGCGGATCCCAGCAGCCGGGCCATCCGCGACTGCGGATCCGGCAGCTCGATGGCCACCAGCCCGCCCGGGGCGAGCACCTCGGCCGCCGCGTCGAGTTCGGCGAGCGGATCGCGGGTGTGCTCCAAGTAGTGGTACATGCTGACCACCTCGTACCGGCCGGCCAGTTTCTCGGCGAACTCCGGGAACTGGCCCTGGAACCCGCTCTCCACCCAGCCGCGCCGCTCGGCCTCGCGCACGCCCTCGCCCATGTCGAGCCCGTCGAAGCGGGTCTGCGGCCACACGGCCCGTGCGGCGTTGCAGAAGTGTCCGTGCCCGGTGCCGACGTCCAGCCAGGAGGCCGGGGCGCCGCCGTACGGGCGGAGCATCTCGGCGCGGGCCCGGTAGGAGGCACCGAGCCGCCCGAAGACCGTGCCCGCGCCCTCGCCGCCGCGGCCGTCGTAGAAGTCGCGGTAGTAGAACTCCAGGCCCTCGGGGGTCAGCCGGGGGTTCTGGAAGACGTGCGCGCAGGCCCCGCACTGCTCCAGGGTGAACCGGCCGGGCTTGCCCTGGAGCAGGTCCGGCACCCGCACCCGGACCGTGAGCCGCCGGGAGCCGCACCACGGGCAGTCCGGGCGGCGCGGCTCCAGGAACCGGTCGGTGCCGCCGGCCAGATCGGCCCGGTACGCGGCCACCCGCGCCCGGTCGGCCGCGGTGGGCGTCCGCGGTCGTGCGGCGTGTGCGGCCGTACGGAGAGCCGCGCCGAGGGAGCGTACCGGCCGGGCGGCGGTCGCCCGGGCCAGGTCCGCAGGCCGCAGCGGGCCCCTGGGGCCGCCGAGGGCGAGGTACGGCTGCAGCCAGTACAGCCCGGCCGCGGCCGCGCCCCACCGGCCCTGGCGCCCGGCCACCGTGGCGAGCAGGGCCAGCCCCGCGAGCTGCGCGGCGGCCAGCGCCCCCGGCGGCAGCCCCTGGGCGCGCAGCTCGGCCACCCGCACCGGGCCGGTGTCCGCGTCGGGGGCCGGCCGCCCGCCGGACAGGGCCGGTGCCACGGCCAGGCCGGTGGCGTCGGCCGCGTACTCCTTCAACCGGCGTATCAGTGCAAGGAGTTCGGCGCGGTCCGGGCCGGGTGAACCGGCGCCCGCACCCACCTCGCCGTCGATCCCGGCCCGGGCGAGCACCTCCTCCGAGACGAGCACGGCGCACCCCGCCCCGCGCCCCTCACCCAGGCGGTCGTCGCGGTAGCGGGCCGGATCGACCAGCCGCAGCAGGCCCAGCACCCGCTCGGCGGCGAGGTCCCCCGGCAGCAGGTCCAGCACCCGCAGCCCCTCCCGGTCGGCGTACGCGCAGGCGGCCAGGAACGTCGCCGGGTCGGCCTCCACCCCCCGCGCGGTCAGCAGCCGCCACCCGGCGGCGCGCGGCACCCCGGCCGAGCAGGCCGGCGTCGGGGGCAGGGCGGGCAGCGCCCGCAGGCGCCGCCGGGCGCGCACGGTGCCCGCGCCGAGCGCGACCAGCAGGGCCGCGGAGGTCCACCGGACCCCGGCCGCCGCCGACGGCCTCCCGGAGAACACGGAGGTCACGGGGCTCGCAGAGTGGACAGGGTTCACAGCAGTTTCTCCAACCGGTCGGCCGCGGCGGCGGCTCCGCCCGCCGCGGCGAAGGAGGCCTGGATCCGCCGGGCGGCGCGGCGCGGGCCGGGCTCGTCCAGCACGGCCGTCATGGCGTCCCGCAGTTCTTCGGCCCGGGGCCGGCCGAACCGCACCCGGACTCCCGCGCCCGCCTCGACGACCTGGCGGGCCACGATCGGCTGGTCGTCCCGGATCGGCGCCAGCACCAGCGGCAGCCCGTGCGCGAGCGCCTCGCAGACGGTGTTGTGGCCGCCGTGGCAGACCACGGCGTCCAGATGGGGCAGCAGCTCCAGCTGCGGAACCCGGTCCTGTACCAGCACGTTCGCGGGTGCCGACCCGGCCAGTCGGGCGGGCCCCGCCAGGACCAGCTGGACCTCGCCGGCCAGCCGCCGCGCGGCCGCCAGTACGGCGTCGTAGAACCGGCCGCCGGCCTCCTGGTTGAGGGTCCCCAGCGACACCAGCACCCGGCGCCGCTCCGGATCCAGCCGCTGCCACGGGAAGCCGGGCGCGGACGGCCGGGCCCCGAAGGCCGGGCCGACGAAGGCGTGGTGCGGCGGGAAGCCGGCCCCGGTGCCGACCAGTTCGGGGGTGGAGAAGACCAGCACGAGCCGCTCGGAGAACCGCGGGTCCCAGCCGGTGTCCTCCTCCCCGCACGAGGCGAGGAAGCCGGAGATCTGCCCCGCGACCCATTCGCCGACCTTCGGGAAGTCCGCGAACGGCCGGGTGAGTTCGGCGGAGGTGCTCGCGGAGGTGGCCCAGGGGATCCCGAGCCGCCGCGCCACCACCGGACCGGCGAGCGCCTGCTGGTCGGCGACGAGCAGGTCGGGGCCGAAGGCGCGGACCGCCTCCGTCACCCCCGGCACCATCGCCCGGGCCAGTGGCACCAGCGCCTCCTCCCAGAGGAAGCGCAGTGCTCCGACCCCGCGCAGATCGCGCCAGCGCTCGTGCAGGGCCGCGTAGCCGCCGCCGTTGTCCTCGCCGGCCGGCAGGATCCGCACGTACGGGGGCAGCAGGCGGGACAGCGGACCGCTCGGCCCCGTCCAGGCCACCTCGTGACCCCGGGCGGCGAGTTCGGCGCCGACGGCCACCGTCGGGTTGACGTGCCCCGCCAGCGGCGGGACCGTGAACAGCACCTTCACCGGACCAGCACTCCCCCCGGGGTGGCGTGCGCGGCAGCCGCCGTCGCGTCCAGATGGGCCAGGACGGCCTTGCGCAGGGAGCCGCTGCTCTCCTTCAGCACGTCGTGCCCGAGACCGGGCAGGATCTCGACGGCCGTGCTGTCCCGCGGGGCGTGCTCGGCCAGCTCCAGGGCGCCCGGCACCAGTTCGGAATGTTCACCGCACACGATCAGGAGCGGGCAGCGCAGCCGGGCGTAGTCGGCGGGGGTGAAGGTGTGGCTGGCCGCGATGTCGTCGACGAGGCTGGTCCGGTTGAGCAGGTCGTCGGCGATCGCCGTCAGATGGGCGGCCTTGCGCAGCCTGAGGCCGAGCAGCTCGGCGGGGACCGCGCTGCCCTCCAGGCTGAGCGCGGCGGCGGACAGGGTGTCCACCATGTTCTCCACCCAGGCGCCGCTGAGCGGGGGTTCGAGCAGCGTCAGCCCGGCGGCCAGCTCGGGCCGGGCGAGCGCGGCGTGCAGGGCGAGCGTGCCGCCGTAGCTGTTGCCGACCAGGTGCAGCCGGCGCCGCCCGAGGCCGAGCGCGCCGAGCAGCGCGAACAGGTCCCGTACGGCCGTACGGCTGTCGTAGCCGGTGGCCGGGCGCTCGGTACGGCCGTGGCCCCGCAGGTCGTAGAGGACGACCTCGTGGCCGGCGCGGGCCGCGGGGACGGCGAGGGGGCAGTAGAAGGAGGAGAGGTTGTCGACGACCAGCCCGTGCAGGAAGACCACGACCGGCCGGTCGGGGGTATCGGCGGCCGCCGGGAGCCGCTGGACGTGGAAGCGCAGGGCGTTGGCGGTGGTGAAGGCCATGGCGGGCTCAGCCGGCGGACGCGGCGGGGGCGGCCGGGCGGGCCGCCGTGGCGCGGGCGAGGGAGGCCTGGGCGAGGGAGGCGTGGGTGACCCGCCCGATGTGGGTGACCAGTTCACCGACGGACATGGCGAGGATGGCGTCCATGTCCTTCTCGGCGAGGAAGCCCATCAGATCGACCTCGGCGCCGTAGCGCTGGTGCAGCAACTCGGCGAGAGCGACGAACTCGATGCTCTCCAGGGCGAGGTCCTCGTTGAACGTCGTCTTCATCGTGACCTCTTCCGCGAGGAGGAACTCGTCGCCGACGATCTCCACGAGCATGCCGGTGATCTCGGCGAGGATGTCAGTGGCCATGACTGGTCTCCGTGAGGGTGAGGGGAACGGGGGAGGACCCCGCGGGGTGGGCGGTCCAGGCGACGACGTGGTCCTCGGGCAGCAGACTCGTCCGTACGGGGTACGGCTGCCCCTCGGGCGACAGCACCCGCAGCGCCGCGGTCGCCGGGTCGTCGGTCACCCGCCATTCGCGCGGACGGCCGCCGACCCCGGTGCCGGCCGCCTTGGCGGCGGCCTCCTTGGCACACCAGAGGGCGGTGAGCGCGGCGGGCAGGCCGGTGCCTTCGCGGTCGGCGAGCTGCTCGGCGAGACGGACCTCCCCGGGGGAGCAGGCGATCCGCAGCAGGGCGCCGGGATCGCCGGTCACCGGCTCCACGTCGATGCCGACCGGCCGGGAGGCGTGCGCGAGGGCCACCGCGATCCGGTCCTTGTGGGAGATCGACAGGTGCAGGCCGCGGGTGAGCGGGCCCTCGGGCACGGGGCGCCCGGCCGGATCGTTGCCGACGGGCACCTCCACGGGGAACACCGGACCGGCGCCGCCGTCCCACAGCAGCTGCCGCAGGGCGTCCTTGGCGGCGATCCGGCCCAGCAGCCAAGGGCCGCGGGCGCGGAGCGCGAGCCGTTCGTACGCGGCGCGTTCGGCGGCGCCGAGGTAGCGGCGCATCACCAGCTCCTGCGAGGCGGGGTCGGCCCACCGGCGCCGGGCCAGACACCAGCCGGCGGGCTGCGGCTCGCCGATGCCGCACACCTCGGGGGTGAACTTCATCGGCCACACCCGCTCGTCGGCGCCGAACCGGCGGTACGTCCAGCCGTCGATCCGGGCCCACACCCGGCCGCTGCGGTCCTGGAGTTCGAGATCGCCGCGCACGGTCACGTCACGGACCTCCCGGATGCGGGCGGTGGCGGTCAGCAGGGCCTGCGGGGCGGGCGGGGGCCCGTAGAACCGGATCCGGTCGACGGTGGCGGGGAACACCAGGCGGTCGACGGGCAGTTCGAGCTGCATCCAGTGCCCGAAGAGCTGCCCGGCGGCATCGAGCAGAGCGCCGGGGGCGGGGAGCGCGCGCAGCTCCCCGCGGATGCCGTCGGCGGCGACGGTGTGGACCGCGTGCACCCCGGCGAAGCGGGGGCCGTGGAACATCCACCGGTCCCGGTAGAGGGCGTCGGCGCTGACGGGGGCGGGCCGGGGATCGCGCAGGGGTGTCGGGTCGGGGCCCGGCGGTGTCCCGTGGCTCCGGCCGAGCACGACGACCACGCAGGCGTACGGGCCGAGCGTGACCCGGATCCGGCCGTCGCCCTCGTCCCGGGTGCGGACGTCGACGTCGACGGCGGGTGCGACGGGGAGCCAGCGCAGGGCCCGTACGTCCTCGTAGCCGAGGACGGCGGCTGCGCCCTCGGCGGCGTGCCGCAGGGCCGCGTCGGCGGCGAGCTCCAGCATGGTCGTCATGGGCACGACGGGAAACCGGTCGGAGTCCTCGGCCCAGCCGTCGGGTTGCAGGTACACGCAGTGGTCGCGGACGGAGGGCAGCGTGTCCAGCCCGAGCCGCAGCACGCGCGCCGTCTCCGTCCCGCCCCCGCGGGCGGCCGGGCCCGCAGGGCCGGGCGCGGCGCCGGCGGGCCCGCCGCCCCCGCCGCCCCCGCCGCCCCCGACCGGGCCCGCCCCGGCCGCCGGGCTGCCGTCCGGGGCGGTCGCCCGTGCGGGCTCCGCGGCGGCGAATGGTTCCGCCGCTGTCTGTCGCGGGCCCGTCGGGGCCGCGGGAGGGGATGTCGGGGACAGGGCCCAGGCCTCGGCCACCGTCCGGGCGGCGGCGTCGGCTTCGGCGAGGACGGCGTCCAGCGCGGACAGCAGGACCGGCCGGTGTGCCGCCGGATCGGCCACCTCGCCGGGCGCCCCGCCGTTGGGAGAGAGCGGCGGGAGAACCGGTGAGGCCGGTGACGGGGCCGGCCCGGGGTGTGAGAAGGCCGCACGGGCCGCGGGCGGGAGGTGGACCAGAGGGGAGCCGAGGTCGAGCTGCACGGTGGGACGGCGCGCCGCAGGGTGGTCGGAGGCCGGGCGGGCCGCCGCTCCGTCAGGCGCCTGCGCAGTGCCGTCCGAGGGGCGGCGCGCCGCCGTCAGGCGGTCCCAGCGCGGGGCGTGGCCCTCGGCCCAGAGCGCGGCGCAGGCCCGCCGCAGGGCGGCCAGGCCCGACAGGCGCGGCGCGGAGGCCGCCACCGCGAGGTGCCCGCGGTCCCGGAGGGTGTCCTCCACGAAGCCCGGCAGGCTGCCCGGCCCCAGCGCCACGAAGCTCCGCACGCCCGCGTCCTCGTACAGCCGCAGGGTCAGCTCGCGGAACCGGACAGGCTCCAGGAGGTGGCGTACCACCAGCTCCCGCACCGCCTCCGGCTCGGCCGGGAAGGGCGCGAGCGTCGTCGCCGACCACACCGGCACCGAGCCCGCCCGCAGCGGCAGCTGCTCGAAGGCGGTCCGTACCTGCCCGAGGTACGGCTCCCACATCGGCGTGTGGAACCCCGAGCGGAAGGGCAGTTCCTGGCCGAGGACCCCGTCCGCGCGCAGCCGTTCCAGGACCTGCGCCACCCCGGCCGGGTCCCCGCACACCACCGACTGGTGGGGGCAGTTGTCGTGGCTGACCACCACCCCCGGCACCCCGTGCAGCGCCGCCTCCGCCCGGGCCGACCCACAGCCGAGGGCCGCGTACACCAGGTCGGGCACCTTCAGCGAGCCCGGCCGCAGCGAGTCCAGGAAGGCGTCGGCCGCCTCCTGCGGGTACATGCCCGCGGCCACCATCGCGGCCCACTCGCCCAGGCTGTGGCCGGCCAGCACGTCGGGCTCGATGCCGAGTTCGGGCAGGACCCGGGCCATGAACCGGCCGGTGGCGAGCGCGTCGAGGGCCCGTTCCACCAGATCTGCGCCCCGGCTCAGTGAGGGGGCGGCCAGCCGGAACCGGTCCGCCACATCGTCCAGCAGCGGTGCGAACTCCGGCTCCAGCCCCGGGAACAGGAACGCCAGCCGCCCGCCCAGCGGCTCCGGCGTGAACCACACGTCGCCGCGCCCCCGCCAGGCCCGCCCCCGGGCCACCGCCTTCGCGGCCAGCGCGAGCCGCTGCGGCGTGGGCCCGACCACCGCCAGCCGGCACGGGCCGTCCCCCGCCGAGGGGGAGCCCGCCGCCAGCAGCCGCGCCAACTCCGCCGGGGTGTCCGCCGCGAGCCGGAGCACCTCGTCCCGCCCGCCCGCGCCGACCGGCGGAGCCTGCGCCGCCCCGAGCGGCAGGAAGCGGCGTACGGGAGCGGGAGCGGCCCGGCGGCCCGGGGCCGCGGCGGCGGCCGTCCCCGGCGCCTGCTCCAGCACCACGTGGGCGTTGATCCCGCCGAAGCCGAACGCGTTGACCCCCGCCCGGCGCGGCCCCGACGTACGCTCCCACGGTTGCGCCACGGTGACCGGCCGCATCCGGGTCCGCGCCAGGTCCGGGTGCGGCTCCGCCAGGTGCAGGGTCGGCGGGAGCACCCCTTCGTACACGGCGAGCGCCGCCTTGATCAGCCCGGCCATGCCGGAGGCCTGCATCGTGTGCCCGAGCATCGACTTCACGGAACCGAAGCCGATCCCGGACCCGGCTCCGGTCCCAGGACCGGAGCCGGAGCCGGCGGCTTCCGGGGGGCCGAACACCTGGGCCAGCGTTTCCAGTTCGGCCGTGTCCCCGACCGGGGTGCCGGTGCCGTGGGCCTCCAGCAGGCCCAGCGCGTCGGCGGCCCGCGGGTCCAGGCCGGCGTCCTGCCAGGCCCGCTCCAGCGCCCGTACCTGACCGGCGACGAGCGGGCTCATCAGGCTCGCCGCCCGGCCGTCACCCGCCACACCCGTACCGCGGATCACCGCATAGATCCGGTCGCCGTCGCGCTCCGCGTCCGCGAGGCGCTTCAGGAGCACCACGCCCGTCCCCTCGGACAGCAGCGTCCCGTCGGCCCGCCGGTCGAAGGGCCGGATCCGCTCGCTCGGGCTGAGTGCCCGCAGCTGGGTGAAGACGCTCCACAGGGTGGCGATGTGGCAGTGGTGGACGGCCCCCGCGACCACCGCGTCGCAGCGTCCGCCCGCCAGCAGCCCCGCCGCCTGGTCCACCGCCAGCAGGGAGGAGGCGCAGGCCGCGTCGAGGGTGTAGGCGGGTCCGCGGAAGTCCAGCCGGTTCGCCGTCCGGGCGGCGGTGAAGCTCGGCACCAGCCCGATCGAGGCCTCGGGCCGCTCCGGTCCCAGCGCGTCCTGGAAGGCGGTACGCACCGCCGCGACCCGCCGTTCGTCCAGCTCGGGCGCGAGCTCCCGCAGGGTCTGCGCCAACTGGTGAGCGGTCCGCACGCGTTGGTCGAGCCGCGCGGTGGCCACCCCCATGAACCCGCCCCGGCCGAGCACCACCCCGATCCGCGAGCGGTCCGCCGGCAGCCGGTCCTCGCCGCCGGCGTCCGCGACCGCCTCGGCCGTCGCGTGCAGGGCCAGCATCTGGTCGGGCTCGGCACCCTCCACGGCGGCCGGCATGATCCCGAACCTGGTCGGGTCGAAGGCGGCCAGGCCGTCGACGAAGCCGCCGCGGCGGCAGTAGAACCGGTCGCCGGCCGCGGGGCCGCTCGCGCCGTCCGGGTCGTAGTACACCTCCGGGTCCCATCGCCCCGGCGGCACCTCGGTGATGACGTCCGTGCCCGCCAGGAGGTTGCGCCGGTACGCGGCCAGGTCGGCGGCCCCCGGGAAGACCGCGCCCATCCCGACGATCGCCGCGTCGGTGGGCCGCGGACCGAGCCGCCCGCGTCCCCGCTCACTCATCGCCGCCGCCTTCCTGCGCCATCAGGACCACCTGTACGTCGCTGCCGTGGGCGAGTTCGTCGAGGAACGCGGCGGTCCCGGCCTCGGCGTCGATCAGCGCGATGCCCCGGCGGGCGTACGCACGTTCCAGCTCGGGCGTGACCATGCCGCCCGCCTCCGCCGCCCAGGGGCCCCAGTCGACGGACAGGACCCGGCCGGGGAGGTACGCGGACCAGGCGTGCGCCAGGCTGTCGAGGGCGTCGTTCGCGGCGGCGTAGTCGCTCTGGCCGCGGTTGCCGTAGACCCCGGCGACACTGCCGAACAGCGCGAGGAAGCGCAGGGCGGGCCCCGACCCGTGCTCGGCGGCCGCCGCCGCGAGGTTTCGGGCGCCGGTCACCTTCGTGGTGAACACCTCGGCGAAGGCGGCCGGCTGCTTGTCGGCCAGCAGGCCGTCGCGCAGCGTCCCGGCGCCGTGGACGATGCCGTCCAGCCGGCCGTGGCGCTCCCGTACGGCGGCCACGACGGCCCGGACGGCCTGCTCGTCGGTGACGTCGGCGCAGTGGTAGCGGACGGAGGCCGCCAGCGGGCCGAGAGCGGCCAGGGTGGCCCGTACCTCGCGCTCCGCGAGGACCCGGGAGGCCGCGCTCTCGATCTCGGCGGGCGTCCGCAGACCGGCGCCGATCAGCGCGGCGCGCAGCGCCACCCGGTCGGTGGCGTGGGCGAAGCGGTCCGGCTCGGCCGGGGGCTCGGGCGTACGGCCGAGCAGCTCGACGTGGCACCCGGTGCGGCGGGCCAGCGCGAGGGCGGTCCGGGCGGTGATCCCGCGGGCCCCGCCGGTGAGCAGGACCACGGACCGGGCGTCGAGCGGCAGCGGGCCGACCGCGGCGGTGTCCGGCAGCGGGGCGGGCACGGGGCGGCGGGTGACCCGGGTCCCGTCGGCGGTGTACCCGACGGAGGAGGGGGCGCCGCCCGGGTCGGCGAGCTCGGCGAGGAGCTGCGCGGCCACCTGCTCGGGGTCCTCCTTGGGGCTGACCTCCACGGCCCGGACCAGGGCGGTGGGGAATTCGAGGGCGGCGCTGCGGGCGAATCCGTGCAGGCCGGTGCCGGCGGCGGGGGCCGGGGTGGTGGCGAGGACGAGCCGGCGGACGCCACCGGTCAGGGCGCGCCGGAGCCCGGGGAAGGCGTCGGGCAGCGCGGGCTCGGCGCCGGCCCGGAGCCCGGACAGGTCGACGAGCGCGTCGAAGCCGGAGGCGGCTTCGGCGATACGGTGCACCTCGGCCACGCCGTGCCGGTGCAGCAGGGCTTCGAGCGCACCGGCCACGGCCCCCTGCCCCTCGCCGGCCACCGCGATCCGAAGCCCCCTCAGGGCTTCGGGATCCGCGTCCGGGGCGGGCAGGGGCACGGGGTCCACCCGCAGCCGGCGGACCGGGGCGGCCGGCGGCCTCGCGCGGGGCGGCGCGCTCCGCGGCGGTGTTTCGGGTGCGCCGCCCGGCGGGGCGGCCGCGGGGGCGGCGGTGTGGGAGACGACCCAGTCGACGATGCCGCGCAGGGTCTTGATCCGGGCCAGCTCCTCGACGACGGACTCGGCCGCACCGGCGGACCCGGCGGCGCCTTGCGGCAGGCCGATCCGGTCGGCCAGGGCGCCGATGATCTCGACGCGCTTGATGGAGTCGATGGACAGGTCGGCCTCCAGGTCGAGCTGGGGGTCGAGCATGTCGCGGGGGTACCCGGTCCGGACGTGCACGATCTCCAGCACGACGTCCATCACCGCCTCGGCGCCGACCGGAACGGCGCCGCCCGGAACGGCGCCTCCCAGGCCGGGGCCGCTCCCCGCCGCACCTGTGGCCCCGCCGTCCGGCCGGGCGCCGTTCGACGTGCCCGGGCCGGCGGCGCCGCTGCCGTTGGCCTGGAGGCCCGGCCAGGTGCCGGGGGCCAGGGGCGCGCCCACCGCAGCCGATCCCGGCCCCGCCGGGGTGCCGCCCGTGCCGTTCGGCCGGCCGCCGCCCGGCGGGACCGGGCCCGTCGGGGCGGGAGCCGCCGGGCCCGCGGCTCGCGGCCATGCGCCGTTCAGCGGGACCGTGACCGGACCGGCGGCGGCACTGCCGTTGGCCTGGGCGTCCGGCCAGGTGCCGGCGGGCAGGAGCGTGCTCGTCGGGCCCGAGGACGCGGGGGAACCGGTGGAAGCGGACAAGTAGCCCAGCAGGACGCTGCGTTGCGCCTCGATCAGGGCGCGGGAGCCCTCCAGGTACTGGAGGACCGCCTCCTCGCGGTGCCGGGGGGCGGCAGGTGGCGGTGCCACGCGGTGGGGCGGCTGGAGGCCGCCCGCCAGGGGGGTGCCGTCCGCCGTGCGGACCAGGTGGCCGTCGACCAGCCAGCCCGGGCGGCGCGGCGCCCGGTCCGGGAGCGGGGCCGTCCGGCCCCGGAACAGCGCCTCCGGCGCCACCGGCACGCCCGCCGCCGCCAGTTCCGCCAGCGCCGTGACCAGCCGGGCCAGCCCGTGTTCGCCCGGCACGTCCAGCGGGACCACGGTGTGCGGCCGGCCGTGCAGGATCCGCCCCACCAGCCCCGAGAGCACCCGGCCGGGCCCCGCCTCCACGAAGGTGCGGACCCCCGCCGCGTACATGGCCTCCACCTGCTCCACGAACCGGACCGGCTCCGCCACCTGACGGGCCAGCAGCTCCCGTACGGCACCGGCCTCCGCCGGGTACGGCTGCGCCGTGGTGTTCGACCAGACCGGGACGGCGGCGTCGGCCACCGCTGTCCCGGCCAGCTCCGCGGCCAGCGAACCGGCCGCCCCCGCGACCACCTCGCTGTGGAAGGCGCAGGCCACCGGCAGGAGTTCCGCCGACAGGCCCGTCGCCCGGATGCCCTCCACCGCGGCCCGGACGGCGGCCGTCGGACCGGAGATCACGCACTGGCGCGGGGCGTTGTGGTTCGCGACCGCGCAACCCGTCCGCGCCGCGAGCTCCCGGACCTCGCCGGGCGCCGCCGCGACCGCCGCCATCGCACCCGGATCCGCCCCGGCCGCCGCCAGGATGGCCTCGGCCCGGCGGGTGCTCAGCCGCAGCAGACTCTCCCCGTCGTACACCCCGGCCGCCCACAGCGCGGTGAGCTCCCCGTACGAGTGCCCGGCCACGCAGTCGGGCCGTACGCCCAGTTCCCCGAGCAGGACGTGCGCAGCCGCCCCCGCCAGCCCGAGGGCAGGCTGCGCGACCCGGGTGTCGGTCACCGCCGCCCGCTGCGCCGCCCGCTCCTGCGAGCTGAAGGCGCCCGGCGGGAACATCGCCGACACCACCTGCCCCGGCGCCTCGTCCAGCAGCCGCCGCAGCGCCGGGAAGGCGGCGAACAGCTCCCCGAGCATGCCCACCCGCTGGCTGCCCTGACCGGGGAACAGGAACGCCACCCGCCCCGGATCCGCCGCGTCCTCCCGTACGTGGACCCCCTCGCCCGCGGTGAAGGTACGGGCCCGCTCCAGCCGGGCCGCCACCTCGTCCAGGCTGCCGGCCACGACCGCGACCCGCACCGGCCCCGAGCCCGTCGCCGCGGTCTCCGCCGCGAGGTCCCGCAGCGCCCACGGGCGTCCGGCGGTGTCGTTCTGCTCCAGCCGGGCCGCGAGCCGCGCCATGGCCCGGGCGGCCGCCCGCCGGTCCTCGCCGCGGAAGCAGAACAGCTCGGCGGGCCAGTCCTCCACCCCGTGCGCCGGTTCCTCCGCTCCGCCGTAACCGGCCAACACGGCGTGGTAGTTGGTGCCGCCGAAGCCGAAGGCACTCACCCCGGCGATCCGGCGCTCCACGGGGACCGCCCACGGCCTGGCCTCGGTGTCGAAGGCGAAGGGGCTCGTCCCGCTCTGCCACGCCGGGTTGGGCGCCGTGATGTGCAGGGTCGGCGGCCGGACCCCCGAGTGCACCGCGCGCGCCGCCTTGATGAGCCCCGCCAGTCCGGCCGCACACTTGGTGTGCCCGAGCTGCGACTTCACCGAGCCCAGTGCGCAGGATCCCGGCGCGGCCCCCGCCTCGGTGAACAGCTCCTCCAGGACGGCCAGTTCGGTGCTGTCCCCGACCACCGTCCCGGTGCCGTGCGCCTCGACCAGCCCGACCTCGCGGGGGCTGATGCCCGCCCGGGCGTAGGCCCGTTCCAGGGCCCGCCGCTGCCCTTCCGGGCGGGGCGCGGTCAGGCCGAGGGAGCGGCCGTCGCTGGCCGCCCCGACGGCCTTGACCACGGCGTACACCCGGTCTCCGTCCCGCTCGGCGTCGGCGAGCCGCTTGAGCACCAGCACGCCCACGCCCTCGCCGAGCGCGATCCCGTCGGCCGCGGCGTCGAAGGGCCGGCAGCGGCCGGTCGGCGACAGCGCCCGCACCGAGGAGAAGAGCAGGTAGTCGTTGATCCCGTTGTGCACGTCGGCCCCGCCGCACAGCACCATGTCCGCGTCCCCGTCGCCGAGGTGCCGGCAGGCCAGGTCCAGGGCGGCCAGCGACGAGGCGCAGGCGGCGTCGACCGTGCAGTTGGCCCCGCCCAGGTCGAGGCGGTTGGCCACCCGGCCGGCGATCACATTGGCGAGGATGCCCGGGAAGGAGTCCTCGGTGAGCCGGGGCAGCTGCTCGTCGAGCCCGGGCGGGAGCTCTCCGAGGTAGGCCGGGTGCAGGGCGCGCAGCCCGTACGCACCGGCCAGTTCGGTGCCCGCCTCCGCGCCGAAGACCACCGCGGTCCGCGAGCGGTCGAACTCCCGGCCCGTGCCGTACCCCGCGTCCGCGAGGGCCCGCGCCGCCATTTCCAGGGCCAGCAGCTGGACCGGCTCGATACCGGCCAGGGAGGCGGGCGGGATGCCGTGCGCGAGGGCGTCGAAGGGCACCGGGCCGAGGAAGCCGCCCCAGCGCGAGAGGCTGCGCTCCCCGGCCCGAGCCGGGTCGGCGTCGTAGTAGAGCGCCGGATCCCAGCGCTCGGGCGGGACCTCCGTCACCGCGTCGGCCCCGGCGAGGACCCGGGCCCAGTAGGCGCCGAGGTCGGGCGCGCCCGGGTAGGCGCAGGCCATGCCCACGATGGCGATGTCCAGCGGGTCGCCGCCCGGCGGGGGGCCGGCCGGCCGGACCTGCTCGGCGGCCCGCCGCTCCAGCCACCGGGTCGCGCCCTCGGTGACCTCGGCGTGCAGCGCGGCGATCGTGGTGGTCCCGGTGCGCAGGGTGGCGGCCTGGCCGAGCATGAACAGGCCCTCGCGCTGCTGCTCCTGCCCGTCCACCGGGTCCAGGCCGCCCGAAGGACCGCGGCGCAGCCCCTTGCTGGCGATCCGCAGCCGTCCCAGGTTCAGCCGCTCCAGCTCCTCCCACATCTCGCGCGGCTCGGTCCCGCCGTCCGCGAGGCGCCGCCGGGTCTCCTCGAAGGTCTCGGCGTACGGGGTCGCCGCGCAGCGCGTCGCGTGCCCGGGTGCCGTGTGCAGCAGCACCGTCCGCGAGCAGTCCACCGCCGCCCGCTGGAAGCCCGGCAGCACCGCGCCGGCCGCCACCGCCTCCTCGGTGAACAGGTACGCGGTGCCCATCAGCACACCGACCCGCGCGCCCCGCTCGGCCAGCGGCGCGGCCGCCGCCACCGCCATCGCGGCGGAGCGCGCGTCGTGGATGCCGCCCGCGAACAGCACGTCCAGCGCGGCCGGTTCGGGGCAGCCGAGGAGCAGCTCGATCTGCTCCTCCCACAGCGCGAACGAGGCGCGCGGCCCGACGTGCCCCCCGCACTCCAGCCCCTCGAACACGAACCGCCGGGCCCCTTCCGCGAGATGGCGCTCCAGCAGCCCCGGCGAGGGAACGTGCAGGTGGGTCGCGGTCCCGGCGGCCTCCAGCGGCGCCGCCTGGGCCGGGGTCCCGCCCGCGATGATCGCGTACGGCGACCGCACCTCGGCCACGGCCGCCAGCTGCTCCCGGCGCAGCTCGGGCGGGACGAAGCCGAGCAGGCCCACCCCCCAGGGGCGGTCCCCGAGCCGCTGCGCGGTCTCGGTGAGCAGTCGGCGTACGTCCGGCCCCTCCATCACCGCGAGCGCCAGGTACGGGACGCCGCCCCCGGCTGCGACCGCCTCGGCGAAGGCCGCCTGGTCGCTGACCCGGGTCATCGGCCCCTGTGCCACGGACCGCGGCCGCAGCAGGGGCCGGGTCCGCGCGGCCGCGTCCAAGTGGGCCGTGACGGCCGACCGCACGGCCTGGAGTACACCGCCGGTGGTGCGGTGGCGGGCGGCCAGCCGGGCCGCCGCGGCCCCGTCCTGGCCGACGGGCAGCAGCTGGGCCCGCAGGTCCCGGGCCCCGAGCAGCAGGGCGGCCGGCCCCTCCGGCGGGCTCAGGTCCGGCCGGGAGTAGACCCGGTGGCCGTCGTGGATCCGGGTCTCGGAGCCGTCCATGGCCCCGAGCGCGGCCGCCACTTCGGCGGGCAGGGCCTGCGCCCCCTCGGTGGTCAGGGCCAGCTGGACGTCGAGCAGCACCCCGGCGGCCCCGCCCGCGACCGCCGCGGCCGCCGTGTGCGGACCGATCCCGCCGAAGGCGAGCACGGGCACCCCGGCTCCGGCCCCGGCGAGCAGCTGCTGGAGCAGGACGAAGGTGGTGGCCTCACCCACCCGGCCGCCGGCCTCGTGCCCCTTGGCCACCAGCGCCTGCGCCCCGGCAGCCACGGCGGCCCGGGCCTGCGCCCGGCCGGTGGCTTCGGCCCAGATCCGGCGCCTCCCGTGCGCCGCCCAGTCGGCCACCCGCCGGGGCGTGTGCTCCGCCGGGTCGGCGAGCAGCACCGTGTCCACCGCGTCCGGCAGCTCCTCCGGCCCGAGCGGGCAGTGCGCGGGCACCCGTACCCCGTACGGCCGTCCGGCGAGCCGGCGGTCGAGCTCGGCGAAGGCCCGCCGGGCGGCCCCCGGGTCCCGGCCGAGGTCGAGCAGCCCGAGGGACCCGGCCCGCTCGGCGGCGGTGACGAGCCGCGGGTGCGGCTCCTCGAACGGGCTGACCGCGACGACCAGGTCGCGGGCGCGGACGGGCTGCGGGGGCTGGGGGGTCACGGGCGCTCCTCTGATCGGTGCGGGCCGGATCGGTGCGGGTTCGGCGGTTCGGTGCGGGTGGCTCGGTGCCGTGCCGTGCGGTGCGGGGTGGCTCGGGGTGGTGTGGTGCCGGGCGGTGCGGACGGGTGCGGGCCCGAGCGGTGCGGGGGCCGTCGGTCCAGGCGGTGCGGATCAGTGCTGTGTGACGTCTCGGCGGGCGGGGTGGCACATCCCGGCATGCCGAAGGCCGTACGCGCACGGCAGGGACACCCCGGGCGGGGCCCGCCGAGGGCCGACGCGGTGCCCGGCCACCCGGGCCGCCCACCACCGCAGGAGCCGGGGCGGGCTTGAACGGTGGTCAACCTCCCCGATGCCGCGATGCATCGTGCGGGGACACCCCTGCACTGTCAACGGTCATGCGGAGCGCTCCCTTTCGCCCCGGCGGCGCCGCCGGGGCCACCGGTCCGCACCCCTCCCGGCCCCGGGCCGCGGCCCGCCCGGGCCGGTGGCCTGCACGGACGTCCCCCGGTCGGGCGGTACCCGGCGCACCGGCGGCCCGCACGATCCGGCCCGGCCCATGCCGCACCGGCATACCTCGGCGACCACCGGGCATGAACATCCCTGCACCGCGGAACACTTGTTCACCCGCCTGCCCCTTACAGGTAAGGCAGCACCCGGTTACCGTCCGGTCATGACCCCCACACTCGCGCAGCTTCGTTACCTCGTCGCCGTCGCGGACTGCCGTTCCATCACCGGTGCGGCCGCCTCGGTCTTCGTCGCCCAGTCCGCCCTGTCGCGGGCCGTCCAGGCCATGGAGCGGGACCTCGGAGTCGAACTCCTGGCCCGCCGGGGCAGGGGAGTGGACCTCACGCCCGAAGGAGCCCGCGTCGTGCGGCTGGCCCGTACGGTGCTCAACGCGGTGGAGGCCATCGACGACATCGGAGCCGCCCACGGCAAGGACGCCCGGGTCACCCTCACCCTCGCCACCACCCCCACCCTGGCCCTGGACCTGGCCGCCGAGCTCGTACCGGACTTCACCCGGCGGCACCCGGGCATCGACGTACGGCTCCAGCAGCACGACGGCCGGGAGGCGCTGGTACAGGAGCTGGGGGAGGGGCGCTGCGAACTGGCCCTGGTCGACCTGCCGGTCGACAAGGAGCTGTCCACGCACCACCTCCAGGAGCGCGAGGTGGTGTTGATCTCGCCGCCGGGCTCCCATCTGCCCGATCCGGTGCCCTTCCGGATGCTCGACGGGCTCCCCATGGTGCTGCCCACCCCCGGCACCGGCCGGCGCACCGAGATGGAGGCCCTGTTCAGCTGCCTGGGCGTGCGCCCCGTGCCCACCCTGGAGGTCGACGAACGGCTCGCCTGGGTGACCGGGGTGACCGACGGCCGGGGCTCGCTCATCTGGTACCGCGACGTGGTCCTACGCGCCTTCGGCAGCCGCGCCGAGGTCCGCTCCTTCACCCCGCCCCTGCTGCGCCCGGTGGGCCTCGCGCACGCCCGGCGACCGCTGAGCCGGGCGGCCCGCGCCTTCATCGCGCACGCCCGCCGCAATGCGCCCGTCCGCGAGCCGGTGCGCTGACCGGAACGCGCCACCCGGGCGCCCTGACATGCCGCCCCGGCACTGAACCATGCTCAAAGCGGGGGTGGTTGGCCCTGGCGCCCACGGCACGCTTCCCCTCCCATGGGCGCATGTCCCCACTCCTCACCCCACCACGGGCCGCCGCCCTCGCGACCGCGGCCCTCGCCGTCCTCCTGCCGGCGCTCGCCTGGACGGGCGGCGCCACCGCCACCGCGTCCCCCGCCGCCCCCGGCCCGGCCACCGCCGCGGCACCGGAGAAGAAGTGCACGCTCCCCGGGGGGCTGGCCGAGCTCAGCGGGCTCGCCATGAGCCGCAAGCACCCGGGCGTCTTCTACGCCGTCAACGACAGCGGCAACACGAACCAGGTCTTCGCCGTCGACTGCACGACGGCGACGGGCCGGCTGCGGGCCACGTACACCCTCGCGGGCGTCGGCAACACCGACTGGGAGGGCCTCGCCCTCGGCAAGGACTCCGCGGGCCGGCCGGCGATCCTCGTCGGTGACATCGGTGACAACTTCTCCGGTCGCGCCGAGATCACCGTGCACAGCATCACCGAGCCGGACCAGCTCGCCGACGCCACACCGACCCCGGTCACCTACCGGTTCTCCTACCCGGACGGCAGGCACGACGCCGAGTCCCTGCTGGCCGACCCCGCCACCGGGCAGCTCTACATCGCGAGCAAACTCATCGGAGCCGCCGGCCAGGTGTACAAGGCCCCGCTGCCTCCGCTCACCGGCCAGGTGAACATGCTCACCGCGGTCCGTCCCGGTCCGGTCTTCGCCACCGACGGCGCGTTCTCGCCCTCCGGTGCCTCGTACGCCCTGCGCAGCGGCGGACCGTTCGGTGCCAATACGGCCACCGTCTACGACAGCGCCGGGACCCGGCTCGCGGACGTGGCGCTGCCCGCCCAGTCCCAGGGGGAGACCGTGACCTACGCGGACTGCACCAGCCTGCTCGTCGGGTCGGAGAACGACACGCAGATCTGGCGGGTCCCGCTGCCCCCGGAGGCCACCCCGGGCTGCGGCACCCCGACGCCCACGCCGACCCCGACGCCCACGCCGACCCCCACCCCTACCCCCACCCCGACCTCCGGTGACCTCAAACTCGCCGACCCGGGCCCGCAAGCCTGCAAGTTCAACCAGACCTGCACCATCCAGCTCACCGCCACCGGAGGCAAACCCCCCGTCCGCTACACCGCCACCGGCCTCCCCTTCGGCCTCACCCTCGACCCCGCCACCGGACGCATCACCGGCAAACCCTGGGCCACCGGAACCCTCCAAATCACCGCCACCGCCACCGACACCACCCCCACCACCGCCACCACCACCTTCCCCCTCACCCTCACCTGGTTCTGAGGACTGCCGCCCGGCACGGACTTGTACAACCCGCCCCGCAGCCGCACTGTTGGCCGAGAGTCGTCCACACGGTCAGGAGAGTCGGCTTGTCACGGGACACGGCACCCGCGAACCCGCACGTCATCGACCCCGCCGGCGGCTGCCCGCACGCGCTCAGCGCCCGGCTGCGAGCTCGGGGCGCCGTCGCGGAGGTCGTACTCCCCGGCGGGGTGCCGGGTGCGGTCGTCCTCGGGCACGACACGCTCAAGGAGTTCCTGTCCCACCCCGACGTGGCCAAGGACGCCCGGCACTTCCCGGCCCTGCACGACGGCACCATCCCCATGGACTGGCCCCTGCGGGTCTTCGCGAACGCCCAGGGCATGCACACCGCCGACGACGCCGACCACCGCCGGCTGCGCTCCCTCGTCGGCAATGCGTTCACCGCCCGGCAGGTCGAACGACTGCGCCCGCGCATCGAGGAACTCACCGCCGAACTCCTCGACGACCTCGGCCGGGCGGCGGCCGAAGCCCCGGACGGTGTCGCCGACCTGCGCAGCCACTTCGGGCTCCCGCTCCCGATGAGCGTGATCTGCGAGCTGCTCGGCGTGGACCCCGAACACCGGGGCCGGCTGCACCACCTGTCCCACACGCTGATCATCGCCACCGACACCACCCCCGCCGAGGCGATGGCCGCCGTACGCGAGCTCGTCGAGCTGATGGGCACCATCGCCGCCCGCCGCCGGGAGCAGCCCGGCGACGACCTGACCAGCGCGCTGATCGCCGCCCGGGACGGCGACGGCGACCGGCTCAGCGAGGCGGAACTCATCGGCACCATGCGGCTGGTGCTGGTCGCGGGCCACGAGACCACCCTCAACCTGATCAGCAACGCCGTCCGCGCCCTGTGCACCCACCGCGACCAGCCGGCGCTGGTCATGGAGGGCAAGGCGAGCTGGTCGGACGTGGTGGACGAGACCCTGCGCTGGGACAGCCCGGTCAGCTGGTTCCCGTTCCGCTACCCCACGCGCGACCTGACCGTCGGCGGGACCGTGATCCCCCGGGGCACCCCCGTACTCGCCGGATACACCGCGGCGGGCCGCGACGAGGCCTTCCACGGACCGGACGCGGACCGCTTCGACCTCACCCGGCCCACGGCCGCCCGCGCCCTCTCCTTCGGCCACGGCGCGCACTACTGCGTGGGCGCCCCGCTCGCCCGGCTGGAGGCCACCATCGCCCTGGAGCGGCTCTTCACCCGCTTCCCGGATCTGGACCTCGCCGTCCCCGAGCCCGAACTCCCGCACCAGCGCAGCTTCATCGGCAACAGCGTGCAGGCGCTGCCGGCCCGGCTGACCGCCCGCCCGGCCTAGCCGGCCCCGCGGCCCCGCGGCCCCGCGGTCACGGGTTCCAGGGACCCCGGCGACCCGCGGGTTCAACGGGAGCCGGCGGGCGGCGACAGCTCGGTGCTGAGCCAGCCCAGGGCGTTCGGGTACATCGCGCTCCAAGTCTGGAAGTTGTGGCCGCCGGCCGGGCGGACGAGCGTCTTGACCCGGACCCCGCCGCCCGCCGCGGCAGCGGCCCGGCTGAAGGCCTCCAACTGCTGCGGCGGGCTGTCCCTGTCCTGGGCGGAGGTGGCCAGGAACAGCCCCACGTCGGCCTTCTTCCGCTGTCCGACCAGCCACATGGGGCTGTTGCGCTCGCGCAGGACCGGGTCGGCCAGGACGCCGGGGTCCCCGGTCAGCGGGTCCGGGTCCAGCGCGGCACCCGCCCGGAACACCCCGGGGTACTGGAGCGGCAGCTTGGCCGCGCAGAACGCCCCCGTCGACACGCCCATCACACCCCACCCCTTGGGCCCGCGCAGGGTACGGAAGTTCCGGGCGACCAGGTCCGGCACGTCCCGCACGAGCCAGTCGGCCACCTTGCGGGTGGGCGTGTTGCTGCAGTCGGTGTTGACCCCGCCCGGGTAGATCTCCGGGAGCACCAGGATGAACGGGTGCGCCGCACCGAGCTGGACGAGGTCGTCCAGCGCGCCGGGCATGTTCCCCAGGTCCATCCACGTCCGCGGCGATCCCGGGTAGCCGTGCAGCAGCATGAGCACCGGAAACCGGGTCTTCTGCGCGCCCGGCGCCCGGTACTCGGGCGGAGTCCACACGATCACCTGGCCGGCCAGCTTCGAGTGCGCCCCGCGGAAGTAGGTGCTCTGCGTGCCGTCGCTGCCCCGGGTGAACCTCGCCCGGCCCAGCGGCGGCCCGGTCATCGTGGAGGCGGCCTGCACGTCCCCGGTGCCCAGCAGGTCGTCCCAGGAGGCGTACAGCCCGTAGCTGCCGTTGATCCAGGTGGCGGTCACGGCGATCGCGGTGAGCTGGCACAACGCCAGCATGCCCACCCGCACGGGCCACCGCAGCCAGCCCGGCCCCGGGATCCGGTTCCACAGGAGCAGCGCGGCGAGCATGGCGAGCGCGGTGACGGCGATCAGGGTGAAGAGGAACGACGTACCGGTCAGCTCCATACGGTCAATGTACGGGCAGCCCCGGCACGAACCCGGCAGGCGATCACCTCGGGTTCGCGGACGGCCGGGGGCGCACCCGCACCTCCACCGCGTGCCACCCCGTTGCCCCATCGGGCACCGTGCCGTGGCGCACCCCCGTCTGGACGGCGCCCGTGCGGTCCGTGGCGCGGACCTCCAGGGTGTGGCGGCCGGGCGTCGCGTCCCAGGGCCACACCCATTGGCGCCAGGTGTCATCGCCGTCCGCGGCACCGAGCCGGGCCTCGTGCCACGGGCCCGCGTCCACCCGTACCTCCACGCGGGCGACGCCCCGGTGCTGCGCCCAGGCCATCCCGGCCACCGCGACCCGCCCCGCCACCGGTTCGGCCCCACCGCGCGGGGTGTCGATGCGGGACTGCGTCTTGACCGGTGCCTGCTGCGCCCACGAGCGGCGCACCCAGTACGCGTCGTACGCCGCGAAGGTGGTCAGGTGCAGCTCGCGCAGCCACTTGCAGGCCGACACGTATCCGTACAGACCCGGCACCACCATCCGGACAGGGAAGCCGTGCGCGAAGGGCAGCGGCTCGCCGTTCATCCCGACCGCCAGCAGTGCCTCCCGGCCGTCCATGACCGCCTCGACGGGCGTGCCGATCGTCATCCCGTCCACCGAACGGGCCACCAGCTGGTCGGCGGGGCCGCCCTGCGAAGGCGGTCTGACCCCCGCCTCGCGCAGCAGGTCGGCCAGGCGGACGCCGAGCCAGCGGGCGTTGCCCGCGTACGGGCCGCCGACCTCGTTCGAGACGCAGGTGAGGGTGATGTCGTGCTCGACCAGGGGGCGGGCCAGCAGCTCCCGGAGGTCGAGGACGAGCGGGGCCGCGACGCCGTCCCCGTGGATGCGCAACCGCCAGGTGTCCGCGTCCACCCGCGGCACGACCAGCGCGGTGTCCACCCGGTAGAAGTCCCGGGCGGGGGTCAGGAAGCGGGAGAGCCCGGGCACCCGCAGGTCCGCCCCGGCCGGGACCGGCGGCGCGGGAACGTCCGGCTTCGGCAGGACGAGGTCCGCCCGGGAAGCCGTGGCGCCGGCGGATCCGTAGGCGCCGAGCCGCCGACCGGCGTACCCGATCCCGGCCGAGGCGGCCAGCGCGGCGGCGACCAGCCGTCCGAAACCGCGCCGGTCCATCGTCCAGGCCCCGCCGTCCGGGGCACCCGCCGAACGCGGCCGAGTCAGTGCCCTGACCAGCAGGTACAGCACACCGGCTGCGGCGAGGCCGCCCACCAGCGAAGGCAGCCCGTCCTGCCAGGCCGCCCCCGGACGGCTGAGCGCGGCCCCCGCACCGACCAGGCCGAAGCAGGCGGCGACCGCGATCCCCGCCCACCGCCGCCGCAGCGCGAGCACCCCGGCGGCGGCCGCGACCGCCCCCAGGATGACGATGATCCCCAGGGCCAGCAGCAGCTTGTCGGAGGTGCCGAAGGCCCTGATGGCCCACTCCTTGACGCCCACCGGCGTCAGGTCGACCACCGCCGCGCCGACCGCGGTGACCGGGGAGGCCTCCGGCCGGACGGCGGCCGCGACGAGCTCGGCCGCGGCCAGCCCGGCGAAGGCGGCGACCAGCCCGGCCACGACCGCACCCGGCAGCGCGCGCCGCCGCCCCGGCTCGGTCGTCCCACGGGTCATGCGCGGTCACCGCCCCTGTCGCTCGCCGTCACCGTCCCCGCCCTGCCGGTTCCAGTGTCGCCCCGGGGGGCGGGTCAGTGCACCGGTGCCGGCGGCACCCAGCGCCCGGTGCGGGGCGCCTTCACCCCGTACTCGGTCCTCAGCTCCGCCGGGATGGCATGGTGCATGACCCGGCCCCGGGTGAGCGCGGACAACTCGAAGCCGGAGAGCAGCGAGCCCGCCTTGTCGAGGGCCCACTCGGCGAAGGGGCTGCTGTCCTCGATGGTCTCCAGCAGCCCGAGGAACACGGGCACGGCCTTCGCCGCCGTGTCCCAGGGGCTGCGCGGGATCTCCAGCCAGTCGCCGATGGTGTCGCCGACGAGGTAGCGGACGGTGGCCGGGACCATCGGGTCGAACAGGGTGCCCGGTACCACGTCCTCGTACATCCGCATCAGCTGGGCGTTGAGGTGGACCCCCTCGGGGGAGGGGCCGAGGTTGCGCAGCAGGTAGAGGTCGCAGTAGTCGCGGGCCTCGGCGAGGTTCTCCGGCACGGCCGACATGTCGCAGCCGAGCATGGCGCCGACCGCCCGCCAGGCGTAGAAGTAGGCCTCCGCGCCGTCCTCGCTCATGTGGATGCCGAGTCGGTGCATCGCGTCCAGGACGAGCAGCGAGAAGCAGATCTGCCCGCCGATCATGTCCTCCTGGCAGATCGGCAGCCCGTCCTTCTCGACGTCCCAGTGGCCGCCGTGGCGCAGGTGGTGGCGTACCGCCGCGTGCAGCAGCCTGACCTTCTGGGCGGCGGGGATGAACTTGCTGCCCTCGGCGAAGGAGTTGGTCTGCATGAGGTACGTGACGAACTGGCCGGTGTTGGCCATCCGGCGCGAGGGGTACGCCATGGAGTGCGTCGAGGCGAGCAGCCGGGAGAGCCGGGGCACGGCGTAGGTGGCGGGCATCGCGGCGAAGGACAGGCCCGTGTTGATGTGGGCGGCGTTGTCCATGAAGAACAGCCGGGCCTGCTCCATCAGGTCCCAGTCGACCCAGCTCGGCGGCATGGCGGTCGCTTCGAAGTAGGCCCGGGCGGAGGCAGGGAGCTGCTCGGGCAGCTTGTCGCCGGCGGTGTTGAAGAAGCGCATCAGCGTGTTGAGGTCGCCCACCTCCTTGCGGCGGAACATCTCGGCGACGGTCTCGTCGGCGAGCGGGTCCCCCTGGATGCGCAGGGCGTCGAGGGCGGCGTCGTCGTAGCGCGGGCGCGGCGAAGCCGTCTTGTTGGTGTTCACTTGACTCGTCTTTCTCGTCAGTTCCTGACTACAGCGAACGCTCGGCCGCCGTATCGGCGAGCTCGCACAGCGCGGACCGCGCCTCCACCGGCATCGGCACGCGCTCCAGCGCACCGCGGGCCTGGGTGATGCGCTCCCGGATCATGTCCTCGACCTGCCGGCGGGCGCCGCAGCGCTCCATCAACGTGCGGACGGACGAGGCCTCTTCCTGGCCGAGGTCGGGATTGCCGACCAGCTTGGCGAGCAGCCGCCGGTCGTCCTCATCGGCGGCGGCCAGGGTCAGGGCCAGCAGCGCCGTCGGTTTGGCGTCCCGCAGGTCGTCCAGGTTCGACTTGCCGGTCGTGGCCGGGTCGCCGAAGGTGCCCAGCAGGTCGTCGCGGAGCTGGAAGGCCTCGCCGAGCGGAAGCCCGTAGCCGGAGAAGGCGTCCAGCAGGGCGCGGGGGGCCCCGCCGAGGGTGGCGCCCAGGTGCAGGGGCCGCTCCACCGTGTACTTGGCCGTCTTGTAGCGGGCCACCTCCAGCGACTGCGCCACCTGGGGTACCCGGCCGCCGGCGGCGTCGGTGCGCAGCACCTCCAGGAACTCGCCGGCCATCGTCTCGCGCAGCAGCGTGGACCACAGGGGGACGGTCCGGGCCAGGTAGCCCCCGGGCAGCCCGCAGGTGGTGAAGAGGTGGCCGGCGTACCCCATCAGCAGATCGCCGAGGATCATCGCGAGGGCGGTGGAGCGCCGGCCGGCCGCGGCGAACGCGGCGTGCGCGGTGAGCTGCCCGTGGCGCATCCGGCTGTCGTCGATGATGTCGTCGTGGGTGCAGGCCGCCGCGTGTACGAGTTCCATCGCGGCGGCGGCCCGGATCACCCCCTCGCAGTCGGGCTGCCCCGCCGCACGCCACCCCCAGTACAGGAACGCGGCCCGGATCCGCTTCCCGCGCGCCAGGGATCGCCGCAACTGCTCGGTGAGCGGGGAGAGTTCGGCGTGGAGGTGGAGGAGCTCCTGCTCCTCCTCGTCGGCGAGCCGGACCAGCACCTCGTTGATCCGATCCTTGAAACCGGAGTGGTCATCCACGGGGATGGCCCTCGGTGGCGACTCGCTCGGCGGCCCGCCGAGCCATGGATTCGAGGTAGTTCTCGGTGCCCGCGCCCACCCGGCTGGTGGCCAGCTCGCCGCGCTTGCGCAGTTCCACCACCCCGTCGGTGAGCAGCTCCCGCAGGTCCGAGCGGCGCAGGACGTCCTGCGCGCGGTCGGCGGACTGCCGTAGCTGGTCGAGGGCCAGGTCGGCGACCCCGGCGGCCAGGAGCGTCAGCAGCTCCAGCGTCGCAGGGGCCTCCCGGCCCTCGGCGGATTCGGTCTGGGACATGCGCGGCGCACCCCTGCTCGTGTCGTGCCGTCTGGCGTCGGAAGCGGCGGCCGCCGACTCGTTCCGACGGCCACCCTTGATCGTTTCCGGGCCAGTGAACCGAGTGCCCGTCCCGTGCGGCGAACCAGGCGAGCCGATCTCCCTCGCATGAGCACCGAGATTCCCACGGGAGGGTGACGATCAGCTCATGATCCGACCGCCACCGCCCGGGGTGGTGTAGGCGTGGGCTGCCGCGGGGTGTCAGCGGGCCGCCTTCAGGGTGGTCGCGATGGCGGTGGCCAGCAGGTAGGGGTCCCCGCTCGGCCCCTTCGCCCCGCCGTGGTCCCGGGTGGTCTGCCGGGCCCACTCCTCCTCGAAGGCGTGCCAGTCGATCTCCCGCGGGGCCGTGCCCCGCACCAGCGCCTCGTCCAGCGACCCGAAGTAGGCCGCCCACCGCCGGGCGTAGAGGCCCTCGATCAGGCCGCCCCATTCGCGGTTCGCGTAGTCGTGCAGGAAGCCGCCCTCGCTGGTGCTGCGCCGGCCCCACACGCTCAGGAGGGAGCGGGCGTCGTACTCGTAGCGGTCCTGCTCCGCCTCGTCCGCGCCCCAGGAGCGGGCCGCCGCCAGCCAGCCGCCCAGCAGGAAGTTCGGGTCGGACCCGGTGACCGCGTCCAACTGCCGCTCCGCGTCCTGCCATTGCCCCGTCAGTGCACGGAAGGAGGCGAGGTCCTTGGCCTCGTACGCGGCCTTGATCCTGGGCAGCAGCACCCGGGAGTGGTTGGCGAGGGCCTGGCGCGCGGTGTCCACCAGGTCGAAGCGGTAGGCGCTGGAGCCGCGCAGCCGCGGGTCCACCTGCAGGAGGTGGTCCAGCGCCTTGCGCACTCCCTCGGCCGGGTAGCGCATCGACTTGGGGCTCCAGTACGCCGCCCCCGCCGCCGTCAGGCTCGGCCGGGCGCTGAACAGGCTGTCCTGGGACTCCGACCACAGCCCCGAGGAGGTGCTGTACGGCCCCTTGCGCAGCTCCTCCCAGGCGGCCGCCGCCTCCGGGTCGGGGCGCCCGTACCGGCGGCGCGCGAAATCGGCGAACCAGGCGCGCTGGTCGACGGGCCCCGGCTCCCAGGCCAGGTCGGTGAACAGGTCGAAGGCGGCCGGGTTGGTGCCGGTGGCCTCGGGCAGGTAGGCGATGCCCTTCAGGGCGCTGTCGGGCTTGGCCCGCCAGGCTCCGAAGCGGTCGATCCAGACGGAGGTGTTCGCGCCGATCGTGGTGTGGCCGCCGAAGTTGTAGATCGTGCCCATCGCGTACGGGACCCCGCCCCAACGGGCCTCGCGGTCGAGCCGGTTGTAGCGGTCCGAGAGCCCGTCCAGGATCAGCATCTTCGAGGTGTCCACCCCCGCCAGCAGCTCCGCCCTGGGGCTGTCCTGCCAGCCCAGCACCGCCCACACCGCACCCGGATGAGCGGCGTGCAGCGCCGCCTGGACGGCGCCGGCGGCCGCCTTCACGTCGACGGGACCCGCCGTCCCGCCCTCGTGCAGCGGGCTCATCCGGTACATGGCGCTGTCCCCGAACACCGCGCGCTGCTCGGCGTAGTACGCGGCGGCCAGCTTCGCGAACGCCGGGGAGGTGGGGTCCAGCCAGTCGGGCCGGTCGAAGCCCGCCCAGTCGCCCTGGGCCACCGTCCTCGCGCCCGCATTGCGGGCGGCGAATCCGGGCGGCACGGTGCCGAAGAAGCCGGGCAGCACCGGGGTCATCCCGAGCCCGCGCAGCTGCTCGGCGATCCGCCCGCCGAGCTCGGCGCGCTCGCGCATCAGCCGCTCGGAGACCGGGCCGCCGAAACCGCTCAGGTTCTGCAGCAGCCACCAGCTCTGGTGGCCGGGGCCGGGGATCCACTCCCGCAGCTCCTCGGGGGAGTAGCCGAAGCCCTGGAGGGCCCGGTAGTACGGATACTCGGCACCCACCTGCACGAACACCTCGTTGATGCCGTGCAGGGCGAGCAGGTCGATCTGCCGCTGGTGCTGCTCGAAGGTGCGGTACGGGCCGGAGTAGCCGTCGTCCGTGTCATTGAGGGCGTAGCGGTGGGGGACGAGCGCGCTGCGCGTGACCGGCGCCGGTACGGCGGGCAACTGCGGCGGCAGCAGCCCGATGCTGTCGCCGGGCCAGCCGATGTCGGCTCCGGCGATGTGCTGGAGGTACCAGCCGACCCCGGTGAGCAGGGTGGCCCCGGTGGAGCCGCGTACGGTGACGGCGCCCTCCGACCCCGACACCGTGAAGGTGTCGGCCCCGGCGGCCGGATCCGCCACGAGCGTGAACTGGGCGGCGTGCCGGGGCAGCAGCCGGGCCAGCGCGGCCCGCGCGGGCGCGGTGTCAAAGGCCTGGTGCCCCGGCACACCGGATACGCCCGGGCCCCCGGCCCCCCGTACGGGCACGGCGCCGGCGCCGGCCGCGCCCGCGCCGGGGGCGGTCCCCGACCAGGCCAGGGCCGCCAGCACGAGCGGCACCGCGACCAGTGCGGCCCGGCGGGTCCGCCGCCGCGTCCCGACCCCCCGGGTCCGGCCCGCCGCCCCGCTCGACCGCCGGCCCGACGTCAGGTCCGGCGGGCGGCCCGTCTCCCGGTCGGTCGCCGCTTCGGCCGCCCGGTCCGGCCGCGGGTCCGCCGTGCGGTCCGGGCGTCGGTCCGAAGTCCGGTCCCGCTGTCGGTCCGTCGGGGGCACTGCCCGCAGGGCCGCCGACGGGTGCGTTCCCGGGGCCGGAGCCGGCCGCCGGGTCTTCGCGTCGTCCGTCATCTGATCCGCCGTCCCGTCCGGGGC
Source organism: Streptomyces sp. NPDC044571 (assembly GCF_040647115.1). Classification (NCBI taxonomy): domain Bacteria; kingdom Bacillati; phylum Actinomycetota; class Actinomycetes; order Kitasatosporales; family Streptomycetaceae; genus Streptomyces; species Streptomyces sp. NPDC044571. Next base: position 25,381 of record NZ_JBEZBN010000042.1, on the reverse strand, counting down.
CGGGTCCGCCATGGGCTGCCGCGTCATCGCCTGGTCCCTCAGACCGGGAGGGACCAGGCCTGGTCGACCCGGTGGTCGCCGCAGGCGGTCAGGCGCAGCCGTTCGGCCGGGGCGTCGGGGGTCGCGGCCGCGGCGGGAGCCGTGAGGCACAGCCCGCTGACGTCCTCGACCAGGGACCCGTCCCGGCGGTGCGTCCAGGCCTGGCCCTGCTGCCCGGGCGCGCACCGGGCGAGTTCGACCGTGCCGGCCTCGCCCGCCGACAGGCACGCGCCGGCCAGCCGCAGGCTCGCGTCCTCACCCAGGATCCAGCGCTGGTCGGCGCCCGCCGTGCAGGGCGCCAGGATCACGGCACCGAGACCGGTGGTGTTGGCGCCGTCGGCGCACTTGGCGCCGTCACCGGTGATCTGCCCGGTGGGCACCGCGTCGGCGCAGCCCTGGTGCGGGGTGAGCCGCCAGACCGCCGTGTCGTGTGCGGCCAGCCGGCCCGTGAGGGAGGTGGCCACCTCCGAGCTCCTGCCGGTCCACAGGTCCTTGGCGTCGACCGTGCAGGAGTACAGCCCGATGTCGCCGAGCGGGACGGAGATGTCCCGGGTGCTGCCGGACCGGTTGAGCACGGCGACCGCGCGGTCGCCGTTCGCCAGCGGCCGGGCCAGGACCTCGAACGTGGCGTTCGCCGAGAGCACCGCGCCCTGACGGCCCATCGGGTCCTGGTCGAGGGCGATCAGGTCGGTGTTGCCGAGCGCGGCCAGCCCGCCGGGGGTGAGGGCCGAGACCTCGGAGGACAGGATGAAGGGGGCGGCCATCATCGCCCACAGCCCGACCTGGCTGCGGCTCTCCGCCTCGGTGAGACCGGGGGCCCCCGCGATCAGGAAGTCGGGGTCGTTCCAGTTGCCCGGGCTCGCGTACCGGCCCAGCCAGCGGTTGTAGCCGTAGTTGCCGAGGACGGAGGACCAGCGGGAGGTCGCCGGAGCGGCCGGCTGGTAGACCTTGATGTCCTTGCCCTCACGCCACAGCTGGCCGGTCTCGCCGACCCAGCCGAGGACCTTGTGCCAGTCGGGGCCGCCCCATTCGCCCTGCTGGAAGTAGGCGGGCGCCGACGCCGAGAGGACCATGTCCCGGCCGCTCGCGCGCAGGGCCGCGGCCACGGCGTGGTACGCGTCCCGGTAGGCCTGCTCCTTCGTCTGCCCGGGCGGCACCCACAGGTTGCAGCCGTCCATCTTGACGTAGTCAACCTTCCAGGACGCGAACTGCCGGGCGTCCTCGGCATAGTGGTCGGCGCCACCGCCCTCGGGTGCCCCGCTGCCGGGGTAGCGCTCGCAGGTCAGGGAGCCGGCGTCCTGGTAGATGCCGAACTTCAGGCCCTTGGCGTGCAGGTACGAGCCGAGCCAGGCCATGCCGTGCGGGAACTTCTGCGTGTCGGTGACCAGACGGCCCCGCGCGTCCCGGCTCCTGGTCATCCAGCAGTCGTCCACGGTGACCGTGTCGTAGCCCTTGGCGGCCAGACCCGTGGACACCAGCGCGTCGGCGTTCGCGAGCACCTTCGCCTCGTCGATGTCGCACATGTAGTGCGCCCAGTTGTTCCAGCCCATGGGCGGGGTCAGGGCGAGCGGGGTGTCCGAGGTCGCGGTGGGCTCGGCGGCGGCCGGGGAGGGGGCGAGGCAGAGCGCGAGCAGGGCGGCCGCGGTGAGACAGGGGAGCGACGCACGCAGGCGAAGCGGCACGGAGACTCCTTGACGTGGGGTACGTGAGGGGCGGGGGCATCCGGCGGAGCCGTGGTGCGCTCAGTGCAGCGCTGCGATTACAGACTGTCAACACAAGTCGATGGTTGTGGCTTGATGACCAGCAATATGGCCGTAGTCGACGTCACACGATCGGGGAGGCCGCAGGTGTGTGACGATGGCTGATACGCTGTATCTCATGCCGAGGACCTCGCCCGCCCTGGAGCGGGCCACTCCCGAGGCGATCGCCGCCGCCGCCCTGCGCATCCTCGACGAGGACGGGCCGCACGCCCTGAGCTTCCGCGCCCTCGCCGACCGGCTCGACGTCTCGCACGCCACCGTGCAGCGCCGCTGCACCGACCTCGCCGGCCTGCTGGACCTGTGCACCGAGCACCTCGCCGCCCGACTGCCCGACGTCCCCGCCGGAACCGGCTGGGCCGAGGCCACCGAGCTCCGCTTCAGCGCCCTCTACCGGCTCCTGGTCGCCCACCCCGGGCTGCTCGCCCTGCGCGGCGGCCGGCCCTGGCTCGGCCGGGAGCTGCTGGCCCGGCTGGTCGAGCCCGCGCTCGCCGACAGCGTGGCCGCCGGGATGACCCCTGCCGAGGCCATGACCGCGTACCGCCGCATGTACCTGCTCACCCTCGGCAGTGCGGCGTTCGTCGACCACCGGGACCCCGCCGGGGCCACCGCCGCCTCGCGGGCGGCGCTGGCCGCGCTGGATCCCGAGCGGTTCCCGGTCCTCGCGGGCGGACTGGCCGACGTACTGCCCCCGCTGACCGACCACGAGGTGTACTACGGCGCCCTGCGCCAGCTGATCGAGGCCGCCCGGCCTGCCGCCGCCTGAAAGGACTCCCGCGATGGAACAGCAGCTCGACCACGCCGCCGTGCGCGCCGCCGCCGACCGGATCGCGGGGGCGGTACGGCCCGCCGCGGTCGTGCCGGCGTCCGAGGGCGTCTGGTACGCCCTGGAGTACCTCCAGCACACCGGCTCCTTCAAGGCCCGCGGCGCGCACAACTTCCTCGCCGCCCACCGGGACGCCGGTTCCCTCCCCGACGCCGGGGTCACCATCGCCTCCGGCGGCAACGCGGGCCTCGCCTGCGCCTGGGCGGCCCGCGCCCAGTCGGTGCCCGCCACCGTGTTCCTGCCCGTCAACGCGCCCCGCGTGAAGGTGGAACGGCTGCGCGGCTACGGTGCCGACGTACGGCTCGTCGGCGAGCGCTACGCCGAAGCACTGGCCGCCTGTCGGGAGTTCGCGGCCACCGGCGGCGCGCTGAGCAGCCACGCGTACGACCACCCGCTCATCGCCGCCGGCGCCGGCACCCTGCTGGAGGAGATCCGGGCGGCCCTGCCCGGTCTGGACACCGTGGTCGTCGCGGTCGGCGGCGGCGGGCTGTTCGCGGGCGTGGCCACCGCGGCGCGCGAACACGGCGTACGGGTGGTCGCGGCCGAGCCGGAACACTGCCGGGCCCTGAACGCCGCCCTGGAGGCGGGCCGGCCCGTGGACGTCACGGTGGACTCGGTGGCCGCGGACTCGCTGGGCGCGACGCGCGTCTCCGCGGACGCACTGGCCGCGGCGCAGCACAAGGACGTGCACTCGGTGCTGGTCCCGGACACGGCGATCACCGCCGCCCGCCGGGCCCTGTGGCAGGAGCACCGGATCGTGGTCGAGGCCGGCGCGGCCACGGCCCTGGCGGCCCTGCGCACCGCCCCCGAACCGCTGGGGGAGCGGGTCGCGGTCGTGCTGTGCGGAGCGAACACCGACCCGGCGGACCTGGCGGCGCCGGCGAGCTGACGACGAAGGTCGCGCGAGCCGCGACTTTGGAGGACAGCGCGCGGCCCGTCCCCCTTGCGAAGGTCTGACCGACGGACGAACACGCAAGGCATGGAGGAACGGCGTGGCACAGCGCAAGGGTTGTCTGATCGGCTGCGGAGTGGTGCTGGTTCTCGGCATCGGGGCCGTCGTGGCGCTCCTGTTCGGCATCGGCAAGGTGGTCGACGCCGCGGGCAAGACCATGATCGACCCCGCCGTCTACCGGGCCGTGAACGTAGGCGACCCGGAGGACGCGGTCCGCGCCAAGATGCCCTCGGGGGAGACCTTCATGAAGGACGCCCTGAAGTCGGGCGGCCCGGCGGTGCCCGAGGGCAGCGCGTGCTCCTGGTACGTGTCCTCGGAGGCGGCCCCCTCGGGTGGGGAAACCGTCTTCCGTTTCTGCTTCAAGGACGGAAAGCTCGCGGAGAAGACGGAGTACCCCCTGAAGTAGCACCCTCGGCGGCCGCCCGCAGTCGGCCGAGGGCGGGCCCCAGCCGGGCCGCGGCGTGCGCGGGCAGCCCGACGGTCTCCGCGTCGATCCAAGCCAGTACGGCCGCCTGTTCGCCCGCGTCGCACAGCGAGAGGTGGAACAGCAGCTGCCGCCAGGCGGTCCCGGCCCGCCCTTCGGCGGCCGCCCGTCGGCGCGCGGCGGTGAAGGCGCCGCGCGCCAGACCGTCCCAGCCGGCGCGCGGGCGGATTCCGGCGTGGCGGACGAGGGCGGCCATGTTGAAGGTGGTGAGGACCCGGGCCTGTTCGATGACGGCGGGGACGGTGGCGAGCACCCAGATGCCCCGGGCGCCGGGCCGCGGCAGCCAGGCCTCCCGGAAGCCGGCCCGCGAGGCGCACATCTGCTCGAACCATGCGGTGTCCCCGGTTTCCGCCAGGTCTCGCAGCGCCGCGTAGTCGATGCCGTGGTAGCGCTCGTACAGGCTGCCCCGGAGCAGTTCGGCGGCGACCCGCACGGCGGGGAGCACGCCCGGGTCGACCCTTCCGCCGTACGCGGCGGCGAACGGCTCGGGCGTGAGGGGCAGCGGGATGCCCGCCCGTTCGGCGAGCGAGGAGAGCGTGGGGACCAGCCGGTTGGGCACCCCCGCACCCGGAAAGGACTCGACGGCGAGCTCGCCGAGCCGGCGGAGCGCGGCGCGGGCGGCCCGCCGGGCCGCGGCGTCGCGACGGTGTTCCGCGACCGGGCGGAGCCACCGCGGTGACGGCGGCACGCGCAGCCGCGCCCCGGTGCGCCGGAGGCCGGCCTGCACGGCGGCGAACTGCGGCGCCAGCTCGGCCAGTACCTCCGCGGACGGCACGGACCCGCGCGCGACCAGCCTGTCCAGCGGTGCACTCAGGGCGGTGGCGACGGTCGCGCGGATCGCGGCCGGGATCACCGATCCCGCCGGCACGCCGCTCGTACGGGCCTCCTCCTCCGTCACCGGTGCCACCGGCGACTCCACGTCGGCCGTTCCGCCGTGCGGGTCAAGCCCGGAGAGCCGGCTCCGCACGACCGCGGCCAGGGCGTGGCACGAGGGCTGCGCCGCCTGTCGGGCCTGCCGCGCACGCAGCCGCGTGTGCTCGGCGGACCCGGGAAGTCCGCGCTTGGCGACCATCGAGGCGAGGGCGAGCCGCAGCAGCCCGGCCGTCCGTGCCGGGAGCGGACGGCCCGTCACCGCCCCCTCCAGCGCGTGCCTGAGAACGGCGGCGTTCGACTTGGGGTCGAGGTGCTTGCGGCACCGGGTGTGCGCGGCGGCGAGTGCCGAGTACCGCTCCAGCAGCACCTTCCCGTCCGCCACCCACTGCGCGCTGCGGGCGTCGGCGCGCAGCCAGTGGGAGAGCAGGGCGTCCTCGAACGGCCGCCACACGGTGAGCGCCTCGCGCTGCGCCTCGACGGCGGGGCGTGGCCTCCGCGCCGCGAGCGAGCCGGCGACCTCGCCGAGGGTACGGCGGTGCACGGCGTCCGCCTCGGCGGAAGGGCGCGCTGCGGGTCGTGGGGTGGCGTTCTCGTCCATGGCCGGCGTGGCAGGTCCTGCCCCTGCGCCCTCCGACTGTGCAGGTCGGTGCTCTGGCTGCTGAGCTACACGCCGTCAGCCGGCACGGTAGACGGTCGAACACGGCTCGACAAGGGCGGACCCGGGTGCGGGCCGAGCGGGCGGGAGCGGGGGGCCGTCCGCCCTCGGCCTGCGGGGCGTATGAGGGGGGTTCTCCCGGACCGCGCACAAGGCGTCAAAGTTCGCCGGCGGAACGCCCGCGCGCCCGGAGCGGCGCCGTCCCGGAGCGGACCGGCAGGTCCGTGCATCGGTCCAGGTGGTCCGGTGTGGTCCGGGCCGCGGCCGGAGGGCCGGCGTCATGTGGTCGCCGGACGGCCACCCGGGGCTGCTCGGCCAACGCCGTCGCGGCCGCATTGACGCCGCCGCCGCGCTCGGGACAGCGTGGGCGCCGCGCTCCGGCAACGAAGCCGGACTCCCCCCGAAGGCGGAGACGATGACCCGATCGCACGTGACCCGCACCGCCCTCGCCGCCCTGGTGGCCGGCACCTTCCTCTCGGTCTCCGCCTGCGGCCTGAGCGGCGGCGCCGAGGACGTGAAGGAGGCGCGGAAGACCGGCAAGGTGGCGGGCGAGATCACCTTCCGTACGCTCCAGCTGAAGCCCAGGTTCACCGGGTACGTCCAGGGCGTCATCGACGCGTTCGAGAAGAAGTACCCGGAGGTCCGGATCGCGTGGGAGGACGTCCCCGGGGAGGGCTACAACGAGAAGCTCGTCGCCGACGCCCAGGCCGGCGCCCTGCCCGACGTGGTCAACCTCTCCACCGACTCCTTCCAGCTCCTGGGGGACCGCGGCATGCTCGCCGACGTCGCCGCACTCGATCCCGGGGTCGCCGAGGAGTACGTGCCCGGCGCGTGGGAGCAGTTCAAGCTGCCGGGGAAGGGCGACGGCGTGTACGCGTACCCCTGGTACGTGACCCCGGAGATCCTCACCTACAACACGGTGCTGTTCGAGAAGGCGGGCCTGGACCCGGCGAAGCCCCCCACGACCGTCGAGCAGTTCTTCGACTACGCGGAGCGGATCGCCGCCGGCTCCGGCGGCCGGTACGCCGCGTTCATGGCGGATCCCAAGGGCCGGCTGCCCGGCGACTGGCAGAAGATGGGCGTACCGATCCTGAACGACGAGCAGGATCGTTTCGTCTTCGACACCGGCAAGGCGGTCGAGTGGGTCGAGCGGATGAGGGCCCTGTACGCCAAGGGTGCGATGCCGAAGGAGTCGCTCCTGAAGTCCGATGACATCAACCAGCTCTACGGTGGCGGCAAACTCGTCTTCGGCCCCGGCTCACCGGGCTTCGTCAGGGACATCAAGCAGAACGCCCCGCAGGTCTACGCCGACACCCGGGTCGCGGGCGCGGTCACGGGCACCCTCGGCCACATCGGCATCTACGCCCAGTCGCTCGGCATCAGGAAGGACACGGCGCACCTGGGCGCCGCCGCCGCGTTCGCCCGGTGGGTCACCAACGGCCCCAACCAGGTCGAGTTCTCCAAGAACGCGACCATCTACCCCTCCCAGGCGCAAGGCCTCGCCGACCCGCGCTTCGCGGACCGCGGCGACGGCAAGGACGCGGAGACCGTGGCGCGGGCGGTCGGCGCGGAGCAGTTGAAGACCGCCGCGCTCGACGCCAACACCCCGGTGCAGTGGACCAGCCAGGTCGGTGACGCGGTCGTACGGGAGATGCAGAAGGCCATCCTGGGGGAGCAGGACGCGAGGACGGCGGTACGGAAGGCGCAGGAGGAGGCGAACAAGCTGCTCGCCCATGCGGCGAAGCGATGACGGCCGCCACCCCCTCGGCCGGCGCCTCCCCGGCCACGCCCTCGGCCGGCGCCTCGCCGGCCACCGCTCGGCCGCGCGGCGGCGCCGGGCCGCGTCACGGCGCGCGGTGGACGCCGTACCTCTTCCTCGCCCCGGGGCTGGTGATGGTGGCGCTGTTCAGCCTGTGGCCGTTCGTCAACACCGTCATCCTCTCCTTCACCGACGCCCGGATCCTGCGCGGCGGCAGCTTCGTCGGCTTCGACAACTACACCCGCGCCGTCGCCGACTCCGACTTCTGGACCGCGACCGGCAACAGCGTGCTCTACCTCGCCGTCGTCGTCCCCTGCCTGGTCTTCCTGCCGCTGGCCCTGGCCGTCCTCGTACAGGCCCGGATCCCGGGCATCGGCTTCTTCCGCTCCGCCTTCTACACCCCCGTCATCGCCTCGGCCGTGGTCGTCGGCCTGATCTGGCAGTGGGTGCTGCGCAGCGACGGACTGGTCAACACCGTCTTCCGCAAGCTGAGCATCGTCTCCGAGCCGGTCCCCTTCCTCACCGACGGCACGCTGCTGCTGGCATCCGCGATGCTCGTCACCGTGTGGAAGGGCCTCGGCTACTACATGGTGTTCTACCTGGCGGCCCTCGGGAACGTCCCGGCCGCCCTCCACGAGGCGGCCGCGCTCGACGGCGCCGGCCCCGTCCGCCGCTTCTTCAGCATCACCGTCCCCCAGGTGAAGCCGATGATGCTGCTGGTCGGCACGCTCTCCGCCATCTCCGCGCTGCGCGTGTTCACCGAGATCTACATCCTCGGCGGTGAGAGCGGCGGTCCCGGCGGCGAGGCACGCACCCTGCCCTTCCTGATCCGGCAGGTGGGGCTCGGCTTCTCCGGTGAGACGGGTTACGCCTCCGCGCTGTCCATCCTGCTGTTCCTCCTCACCCTGGCCTTCAGCCTGCTGGGCCGGCGCCTGTCGAAAGGGGACGAGGAATGAGCGCCCCGCTCCGGCCCCGCGGCGACCGAAGGCGGCGCCGGCTCGCCCTGGCCGCCCGCTACACGACGCTGCTGCTGATGCTCGCCGTGATGCTCGGTCCGATCGTCTGGCAGTTCCTGACCTCGCTGCGCGGCCGTACCGAGAACGTGTACGCCGGCGTCCTGCCCGCGCAGCCCACCCTCGACAACTACGTCCGGGTCGCGCAGTCGTTCCCGCTGCTCCAGTACGTGGGCAACACCCTCGTCGTCGCCGCCCTCGCCGTCGCCTCGAACGTGCTCTTCTGCTCGATGGGCGGGTACGCGCTCTCCCGGGCCCCCTGGAAGGGCCGGACCGCCGTCTTCACCGTGCTCGTGGCGACCCTGATGTTCCCCTTCGAGTCCGTGATGATCTCGATGTTCCTGACGGTCCGCGCGATGGGCCTGGTCGACACCCTCGTCGGGGTCTGGCTCCCCGGCGCCGTGTCCGTCCTCAACATCATGGTCATGAGGGCGGCCTTCCTCGCCGTGCCCAAGGAGATCGAGGAGGCCGCCGTGCTGGACGGGGCGGGCGAGTGGACGCGCTTTCGCCGGGTGTTCCTGCCCGCCGCCGAGGGCGCCCTGGCCGTCGTCTGCATCACCAGCTTCATGGGCGCCTGGGACGACTTCCTGTGGCCCCTGCTGGTCCTCACCCACAGCGACCACTACACCCTGCAACTCGGCCTGAAGAGCCTGGCCGGCACGAGCACCACCAATGACCAGCGGATCATCGCCGCCGGAGCCATGGCGGCCCTCCTGCCGATGATGCTCCTCTTCCTCGCCCTCCAGCGTTACTTCTTCAAGGGCGTGGGCGAGGGAGCGCTCAAGACCTGACCCTCCCCGCGCCGCGCCCCCCCATCCGACCTCCCCTCCCTGGAGGAGCCGCCGTGCATGACGACCGCAGCATCACCGAACACCGCCTCCGCCGGGTTCTGGCGGAGCGGATCAGGCCCGCCGTCCACGCGCGGTCCGTCCCGCTCACCGTCGAACGATGGCAGGCCCCGGACGAGCCCGTGCCGGTTACCGAGGGACTGGCGGCCCCGTACGAGCCCTGTGCGATCGGCGAGCCCTGGGGGCCGGCCTGGGGCACCACCTGGTTCAAGGTCACCGGCACGGTCCCCGCCGACTGGGCGGGTCGCACCGTCGAAGCCGTGCTCGACCTCGGCTTCGACCGGATGATGCCCGGCTTCCAGTGCGAGGGCCTGGTGCACCGGGCCGACGGAAGCGAGATCAAGGCCCTCAACCCCTACAACGACCGCGTCCGGGTGACCGACCGCGCCGTGGGGGGCGAGCGGGTCGAGTGGTACGTGGAGGGCGCCTCGAACCCGGTCCTCGTCGAACACCGGCCCAGTCGGGAAGGGGACCGGCAAACCAGCGGCGACCAGCCCCTGTACCGGCTCGCCCGGATGGACCTCGCCGTCTTCGAGACCGAGGTCTGGGAACTCGTCCAGGACCTTGAGGTCCTCTACGACCTGATGCAGCAGCTCGGCGACGCGGACGCCCGGCGGTACGGGATCCTGCACGCCCTCGGCGCGGCCCTCGACACCGTGGACCTCGACGACGTCCCCGGCACGGCGGCCGCCGCCCGCGCCCGGCTCACCGGAGTGCTCGCCTCCCCCGCGCACGCCTCCGCGCACCGGATCAGCGCCGTCGGCCACGCCCACATCGACTCCGCCTGGCTGTGGCCCCTGCGCGAGACCGTGCGCAAGGTGGCGCGGACCACCGCCAACATGGTCCACCTGATGGACGACCACCCCGAGTTCGTCTTCGCGATGTCCCAGGCGCAGCAGCTCGACTGGATCAAGACGCATCGGCCCGGGCTCTTCGAACGGGTCAAGAAGAAGATCGCCGACGGGCAGTTCGTGCCCGTCGGCGGGATGTGGGTGGAGTCCGACACGAACATGGTCGGCGGCGAGGCCATGGCCCGGCAGTTCCTGTACGGGAAGAAGTTCTTCCTGGAGGAGTTCGGCATCGAGACCCGGGGCGTGTGGCTGCCCGACTCCTTCGGCTACACCGCCGCGCTGCCGCAGCTCGTCAGGCTCTCCGGCGCACAGTGGTTCCTGACCCAGAAGATCTCCTGGTCCCAGGTCAACGCCTTTCCGCACCACACGTTCTGGTGGGAGGGCATCGACGGCACCCGCGTCTTCACGCACTTCCCGCCCGTCGACACGTACAACAGCGATCTCGGCCCGGCCCAGCTGGCCCATGCCGCCCGCAACTACCGGGAGAAGGGCCGCGGTTCCCGCTCGCTGGTGCCCTTCGGCTGGGGCGACGGCGGAGGCGGCCCGACCCGCGAGCACCTGGCGCGGGCCCGGCGCCAGCGGGACCTGGAGGGCTCGCCGCGGGTGGAGATCGAGCGTCCGGACGCGTTCTTCGAGAAGGCCCGTGCCGAGTACGAGGACGCGCCCGTGTGGGCCGGTGAGCTGTACCTGGAGCTGCACCGCGGCACCTACACCTCCCAGGCCAAGACGAAGCAGGGCAACCGGCGCAGCGAATCCCTGCTGCGCGAGGCGGAGTTGTGGGCGGCCACCGCGGCGGTCAAGGCGGCGGGTTACGCCTACCCGTACGAGGAACTGGAGCGGATCTGGAAGACGGTGCTGCTGCACCAGTTCCACGACATCCTGCCCGGATCGTCCATCGCCTGGGTACACCGCGAGGCGCGGGCGACCTACGCGAGGGTGGGCGAGGAGCTGTGCGCGCTCACCCGCGCGGCGCAGCGCGCGCTGGCCGGGGAGGGCACCACGGAGCTCGTCTTCAACTGCGCCCCGTACGCGCGGCGCGGCGTCCCGGCCGGCGGGGCAGGCCGCGCCGTGGAGGCGGGGCGGCCGGTGACGGTGCAGGAGCGGCCCGGCGGCGGGCAGGTCCTCGCCAACGGGCGGCTGCGGGTGGAGGTCGACGGCCGCGGGCTGATCGTGTCCGCGTACGACCTGGAGGCCGGCCGCGAGTCGGTGGCGCCGGGGCTCGCGGCGAACCTGCTGCAGCTCCACCCGGACTTCCCGAACATGTGGGACGCCTGGGACGTCGATGCCTTCTACCGCAACAACGTCACCGATCTGGTCGGCCTGGACGCACTGGAGGTCACGCAGGCAGGTCCGGCCGCGGCGACCGTCCGGATCAGCCGCTCCTTCGGCTCCTCGCAGGCCTCGAAGGCGGTCCAGTGGATCACCCTGCGCGCCGGGTCCAAGACGGTGGACATGGTCACGGAGGTGGACTGGCACGAGACGGAGAAGTTCCTGAAGGCGGCCTTCCCGCTGGACGTGAAGGCGGACCGGTCCGCGGCGGAAACCCAGTTCGGGCACGTCTGGCGGCCCACCCACACCAACACCTCTTGGGAGGCGGCGAAGTTCGAGATCTGCGCGCACCGGTGGATCCACGTGGGGGAGCCGGGGTGGGGCGCCGCCCTCCTCAACGACTCCACGTACGGCCACGACGTGACCCGGGACATCCGGGCGGACGGCGGCCAGACCACCACCGTCCGCCTCTCCCTGCTGCGCGCCCCGCGCTACCCCGACCCCGAGACGGACCAGGGCACGCACACCCTGCGCTTCTCGCTCGCCCCCGGCGCGCAGATCGCGGACGCCGTCCGTGAGGGCCATGCGCTCAACCTGCCGGAGCGCGTCGTGCACGGCGCGCACCCGGTGGCGCCGCTGGTGGCCGTCGACCACGACGCGGTGGTGGTCGAGGCGGTCAAACTGGCCGAGGACCGCAGCGGTGACGTGGTCGTCCGCCTCTACGAATCGCGCGGGGGCCGCGCGGCGGCGACCCTGACGGCGGACTTCCCCGTGGTCGCGGCGACCGAGAGCGACCTCCTGGAGCGCGCCCTGGCGGGTACGGCGGTCGCGGCCCCCACGGCGCAGTCCGCGGTGCCCCTCACCCTGCGGCCCTTCCAGATCGTCACTGTCCGCCTCCGGCGGGCCTGAGAGCCGCGGGTGCCCCCGGCCGGCAGCGGCCGGGGGCACCTGGCTCGATCGCGCCGGGGCGCGGGTTACGAGGGGTTCAGCTTGATGGCGAAGCCGTTGAAGATGGACCAGACGTCGACCCAGCCCAGGCCCGTGCTGCACTCCTTGGAGGCGTTGCAGCCCCAGCCGTAGCTGACGATGCCGTTCAGCTGCCGCGAGTTCTGGTCGTTGATGAAGATCACCGGACCGCCGCTGTCACCGCCGCGGCCGACGACGCCCCCGTAGTGGGGCACGCCGTAACTGCCCCAGACGTCGGTGCCGTTGACGTTCCACCGGGCGTTGCCCGCGTACACCGTGCGGATGTTGCAGACGACCTTGGAGTTGTAGCCCAGCTGGCAGGTGAAGTCGCCGACCGCGACGTTGCGCACCCCGTTGAGGTAGCGCGTGTAGCCGCCTGCGTCCAGACCGTCCCAGGTGTAGCGGTACGTGGCCGCCTCGATGAACACCGAGTCGAGCTCGGGCCGCTTGAACTTGACCTGGCCGATGTAGTTGCCGCCGGCCGCCCAGACGTTGTCGCCGACGTTGTAGCAGTGGCCGGCCGTGACCAGCCACTGGCGGCCGTCCCACGTGCTGATGGCCGGAATCCCGCTGGTGCAGTACGACTGGCTGCCCGAGGCGGGTCCGAGAGCCGCCCCCGCGTAGAACGGCGCGGTGTCGTTCCAGCGGTTCAGCGGCTGTGACGGAGCCGCCTGTGTGATGCGGACGGGCGTGGCGGAGGCGCCCCCGCGCTGCCCGGCGACGGCCGGAGAGGCGAAGTAGGCCTGCGCTGCCCCGGGGTTGTCCACCGAGAGGTCGATGCTGCTGCCGTCGACGGCACTGCCGACGAGGGAGACCTTGAAGGGAAGGTCGGAGCGCCCCGTGATCCCGGAGATCTCCTTCATGAGGTCCTGGCGGGATTTCTTCGCCTTGACCACGTGGATCAGCCGGCCGTCCACCTTGGGGTCGGCCGCGCGGACCGCGGCGATGAACTTCCCGCTCTCGCGGACGTCGGTCAGGTACACGTTGACGGAACGGTAGTCGGAGGCCATCTCGACCTGGGTGTAGATGTCGGCCCGTGCTCCCCGCCCCACCTGGGCTGCGGCGTCGGCAGCGGCCCTCAGCGGTTCCAGTACCTCTGCCTGTCGTTCCGGGGTCATTGCGGCGACCGTGTCCGCCGACAGCGGCCCCGGGGTCCGCGCCTCGGCCGAGAAGGCCGTCAGCGGGAGGATGGCCAGCGTTCCCGCGAGTGCGAGAGAACGCCGCAGCCCGATCTTCATGTGTTCCCCTCCACTACCTCACCGGCGTGAGGTCTCAGCGCCCCGTGACGCTAATGACGGGAGAAGGGGCCGCCTAGGGCGAAATATGGCCTTTCTGGTGATTCGAACGAGCAGGCGGTCATCGAGCACGTGAGCTCGGCCACAGGTGGCGACGACTGGTTATGCACCTAGTTGCAAAAGCCTCCTCGCCTCGCTACAACAGGTGCATCACCCCCGCGCGAGGAGGCACACCCCGATGAGTCCGCAGAGCTCCCAGAGCCAGTACCCGCACCTGCTGAGCCCCCTGGACCTCGGCTTCACGACCCTCCCGAACCGCGTGATCATGGGTTCGATGCACACCGGCCTGGAGGAGCACGAGGGCGGCTTCGAGCGCCTCGCCGCCTTCTACGCCGAGCGCGCCCGCGGCGGCGCCGGCCTGATCGTCACCGGCGGCATCGCCCCCAACGACGCCGGCCGCCCCTTCGAGGGCGGTTCCCGCCTCACCACCGAGGACGAGGCCGCCGAGCACCGGGTGATCACCGAGGCCGTGCACGCCGAGGGCGGGAAGATCGCGATGCAGATCCTCCACTTCGGCCGCTACGCCTACCACAAGGACCTCGTCGCCCCCAGCGCCCTCCAGGCCCCCATCAGCCCCTTCGTGCCGAACGAGCTCACCGACATCGAGGTGGAGCGCACCGTCGAGGACTTCGTCCGCGCCGCCCGCCTCGCCAAGCTCGCCGGGTACGACGGCGTCGAGATCATGGGCTCCGAGGGCTACCTGATCAACGAGTTCATCGCCGCCGCCACCAACAAGCGCACCGACCGCTGGGGCGGCGCCTACGAGAACCGCGTGCGCTTCCCGCTGGAGATCGTCCGCCGCACCCGCGAGGCCGTCGGCGACGAGTTCATCCTCATCTACCGCCTCTCGATGCTGGACCTGATCCCCGGCGGCTCCACCCTCGACGAGGTCGTCCACCTCGCGAAGGAGATCGAGGCGGCCGGCGCCACCATCATCAACACCGGCATCGGCTGGCACGAGGCCCGCATCCCCACCATCGCCACCTCCGTCCCCCGCGGCGCCTACACCTGGGTCACCCGGCGGCTGATGGGCGCGGTGAGCATCCCGCTCGTCACCAGCAACCGCATCAACACCCCCGAGAAGGCCGAGGAGATCCTCGCCGACGGCCGCGCCGACCTGGTCTCGCTCGCCCGCCCGTTCCTCGCCGACGCCGACTTCGTCGCCAAGGCCGCCGCAGGCCGCTCCGGGACCATCAACACCTGCATCGGCTGCAACCAGGCCTGCCTCGACCACACCTTCAGCGGCAAGATCACCAGCTGCCTGGTCAACCCCCGCGCCTGCCACGAGACCGAACTCGTGCTCTCGCCCACGCAGCTGAAGAAGCGCGTCGCCGTCGTCGGCGCCGGCCCGGCCGGACTCGCCTGCGCCGTCTCCGCCGCCGAGCGGGGCCACGCCGTCACCCTCTTCGAGGCCTCCGGCCACATCGGCGGACAGCTCGACATCGCCCGCCGCATCCCCGGCAAGGAGGAGTTCGAGGAGACCATCCGCTACTTCGGCACCCAGCTCGAAGAGCGCGGTGTGGAGGTCCGGCTGAACACCCGCGCCGAGGTCGAGACCCTCCAGGGCTACGACGAGGTCGTCGTCGCCACCGGCGTCACCCCCCGCATCCCCGAGATCGAGGGCGTCGACCACGCACACGTCGTCAGCTACCTCGACGTCCTGCGCGACGGCGCCCCCGTCGGCGAGCGGGTCGCCGTCGTCGGCGCCGGGGGCATCGGCTTCGATGTCGCCGAGTACCTCACCGACAGCGGTGAGGGCGCTTCCCAGGACCCCGCCGTCTACTTCCGCCACTGGGGTGTGGACACCTCGTACGCGGGTCCCGGCGGCCTGACCGCGCCCGAGCGCCCGGCGCCCCCGCGCCAGGTCCACCTGCTCCAGCGCAAGGCCACCAAGGTCGGCGCCGGCCTCGGCACCACCACCGGCTGGATCCACCGCGCGGAGCTCAAGCACCGGGGTGTGGTCTCCGTCGCGGGAGCCGCGTACGACCGGATCGACGACGAGGGCCTGCACATCACCGTCGACGGCGAGCAGCGCCTCGTGCCCGCCGACACGGTGGTGCTCTGCACCGGCCAGGAGCCGCGCCGCGACCTGTACGAGGCGCTGCGCGCGGCCGGCGTCGAGGCGCACCTGATCGGCGGCGCGGACGTCGCCGCCGAACTGGACGCCAAGCGGGCGATCCGCCAGGGCACGGAGCTGGCGGCCACCCTCTGAGCGCGGGGGCGTGCTGCCCTGATGTGCAAAGGGAGTTGTGGCGGCCCCGTGCGGGCCGCCACAATCCGTGGATGACGTTGACACCCGCAGACGCGGACAAGATCCTCAGCGACAACTTCGCCCCCTGGGTGCTCGCTCTCGGGCTGAGCGTCCAGGAGACGGGCGAGCGGCACGCCGTGTTGCGGCTTCCCTGGTCGGATGCGCTGGCGAGGGACGGCGGCGGCCTGTCCGGGCAGGCCCTGATGGCCGCTGCCGACACCGCCACCGTCGTCGCGATCTCCGCGGCGCGCGGTGCGTACGGCCCCATGACCACCGTGCAGCAGTCGACCAGCTTCCAGCGGCCGGTCGTCGGGGAGGACGTGCTGATCGAGGTACGGGTCACCAAGCTGGGCAAGCGGATGGCCTTCGCCGACATCACGATGACCCCGCAGGGGGCGCAGGAGCCGGCCGCGACGGCGTCGACCGTTTACGCGCTGCTGGGCTGAGCAGGGGTGCCCGCCCGTTCGGCGCTGGGGCGGAACCGGGACTTCAACGTCTTCTGGCTCGGTCAGACCCTGTCCGTGCTCGGCGGCTCGATCACGCTGCTCGCGCTGCCCCTGCTCGTACTCGACGCCACCGGGTCCATCGTCCAGATGGGCCTGATCACCGTGACCGCCGGAGTCACCGGCATCGCCACCGGGATGTTCGCCGGTTACGTGGTGGACCGGACGGACCGCCGCCGTCTGATGATCGCCTGCGACCTCGTACGGGCCGTACTGCTCGGCGCGGTGCCCTTCCTGTGGCCGGCGGGCCCCCGGATGTGGGTGCTGTACGTCCTGACGGCGCTGGTCACCGCCTTGAACACGCTGTTCGACGTGGCGTACGTGACCGCGGTGCCGAACCTGGTGCGGCCCGAGGACCTCACCGCCGCCAACGGGCGACTGATGGGCACCTTCGCCGTCGGCACCCTCTTCGGGCCGGTGGCAGCCGGGTTCATCGCCGCGGGGGTGGGGGCGGACTGGGCCCTCGGCGTGGACGGGGCGACCTTCCTGGTCTCCGCGGCCGGCCTGCGGTGGGTGACCTTCGGGCGGGCCGAGGCAGCCGGCGGCAGTGGTGCCGGCAGGGGCAGCGGGAAGCTGCGCGAGATGTTCCTCGTGGGCTTCCGCTTCCTGTGGACCCATCGCGTCCTGCGCCCGCTGACCGTCCTGCTCACCCTGCTGACCTTCCTCACCATGGCGCCACCGACCTGCTCATCTACCGGGTCCGGGAAGACCTGGACCAGGACGCGGCCACCCTCGGGGCAGTGATGGCGGTCAGCGGACTGGGCGTCGTCGCCGCGGCGCTCGCCGCGGGGCCGCTGCGCCGCACCTTCGGGTTCGGCGCCTGCTGGCTGGGTTCGGTGGCGATGATCGGCGCGGCGGTGGGCGGGACCGGGGTCAGCCGCAGCGTGGTGGTGATCGCGCTGCTGGCCGCCGTGTTCATGTTCGGCATGACCCTCGGCGGCGTCTGCTCCATGACCCTGCGCCAGGAGGTGACCCCGGACCACCTGCTCGGCCGGGTCACCGCCGCCTTCTGGACCGTCCACAACGCCTCGGGGCCCGTGGGCGCGGCGGCCCTCACCGTACTGGCCGACCGGCACGGGGTGCCCCGGGTCAGCGTGGCGGGCGGGGTGTTCTGCCTGCTCATCGTCGGCGCCGGGCTGCTGACCCCGCTGCGGGGCAGCCGTATCGCGGGCCCCGCGGCCAAGGGATCGGTGGCCGGCTCCCCGGCCCGGGACCCGCTCGGTGAACACCCCCGGCCGTGACCCCGCGCGCCACCGGGGCGGCCCGCCCGGCGCTGGGCGCGGCGCGCACGGACGCCCCGGACCTCGCCCGCCGGATCGAGGACGCCGTGGAGGCGTCCCGAGCGACGGGCGGGGTCCGGGGCGTCGGTTTCGGGCTCCGGTCAGAACCTTCCGTCCGTGAGGGCCGGGAAGCGCTGCGGCGAGGACGGGACCAGCTCCGTGCGGCGCTCGGCGGAGGGCGGCGCCGTCCGGCACGTCACGTCCTCGGCGGGCAGCTTGCCCGTGGCCAGGTAGGAGTTGACCGGGGCGTTGGCGCAGGAGGCGGCGTCGAAGAGGTACACGCCGTGGCCCTCACCGCCCATCGCCAGCACCATCCGCGAGCCCTTGAGGGCGCGGTGCAGGCCCTGCCCGCTGACCAGCGGGGTCTGCGAGTCCCACTCGTTCTGCACGGTCAGCACGTTGGCCTTCGTCTTCATCGCCGTCGTGGGCTCGATCGGCCGGTGCCAGTAGGCGCACGGCTTGATGTTGGAGGCGAAGTCGCCGTACAGCGGGTACGTGACCTTGTCCTGCGCGGCCTCCTTCGCGTACTGCTCGGGATAGCGCGGCCACTCCGTGTCGCCGCACACCACCGACCAGAACACGGCCATGCCGTTGTCCGAGGCCGGTTCGGCGGCGGGCTTGAGGAGCTTCATTTGGGACGGCGTCAGTGTGACCGGCTTGCCGTCGGCGGCGTCCTTGAGGGCCTTGACGACCGGCGCCGCCTGCGCGGGGTAGAAGAACAGCGCCCGCGCGGTGCGGATGTCGTCACCGGTGAGCTTCTGGCCCTCGAACTCGATCGGTTCGCGGTCGGCCCGGGCCACCAGGTCCCAGAAGGTCCGCGACACGGCCTCCGGGGTGTCCCCCAGCCCGAACTCGCCCGCACGCCCGGCCGTCCACTGCGTCCACCGCTTGAAAGCCGGCTCGGCCTCGGTCGCCCACACCTGCATCATCCCGCGCCAGGCACGCGCCGGGTCCACCCCGCTGTCGAGGACGAACCGGTCGGTGCGGCTCGGGAACATCTGCGCGTACACCGCGCCCAGATAGGTGCCGTACGAGTAGCCGAGGTACGAGAGCTTGCGCTCGCCCAGTGCCGAGCGGATCGCGTCCATGTCCCGCGCCGTGTTCCGCGTGGTGATGAAGGGCAGTACGGAACCGGCCTTCTCGCGGCACTTGTCCGCCACCGTCTGCGCCCAGGCCACGTCCGCGGGGAAGGTCTCCTCCTTGTAGGGGCGGCTGAAGTTCTGCTCCGCGTCCGTCAGTCCGCAGGTGATCGGGCTGGACCCGCCGACGCCGCGCGGATCGAAGCCGATCAGGTCGTACCGGTCGCGCACCTCCTTGGGCATCGCCTCGTTCATCATCAGCGGCAGATCGAGCCCCGGACCCCCGGGGCCGCCGGGGTTGAGCAGCAGGGCGCCGTGCCGCTCGGCCGGGTTCCCGCTCTTCATCCGGGATATCGCGAGATCGATCGTGCGGCCCTGGGGGCGCCGGTAGTCGAGCGGCACCTTGAGGGTCGCGCACTCGAACGCGGCCGGCTGGTCGGCGCTGCAGCGGTGCCAGGCGGGCTTCTGCGGGGCGTACTCCGCCGGGGCGGCCGTCGCCTGGGTCGCGGACAGCACGGGCGCGGTGACCGCCAGGAGGCCTGCGGCGGCGAACGTCGACGCGAGGTGTTTCATGTTCACGAAGAGCCGTTTCCTTTCCGTGGATTCGATGGCGTCACCACCCTGTTGCACAGGACGTCCGGGCGAATCATCCGGAAGGCCGGGCCGTATGCTCCTCACGAACGAGCTGATATCAGGACAACTGGCCGACACGCCGCAGCTGTTGTCACGCCGGGTGTATCGGACCCCCGTCCCGGGGCACGAGCCGGCGCGCGGACAGGCCGGCGGACCGCTCGGATCGAGCGGTCCGCCACAGGGTCCGGTCAGGGGTTCGGAGAGGCCCTCACCGAGGCCCTCACCGAGGCCCCCGGTGAGGGGTTCGGTGAGGGCCGGCGGGTGGGATCAGGAGCGGTCGGCCACGCGCTCGATGGCCACCATCGCCGCGTCGTCCCCCAGGTGGCCCCCCGGCGCGTGGGAGAGCAGATCCGCGCGCAGGTGGTGCAGCAGCGTGGCCGGGCCGTCGCCGGGCCGGCCCGCGGCGCGCTCGCGCAGCGGGTAGAAGGAGCCGCCCCGGTCACGGGCCTCGATGACGCCGTCCGTGTAGAGGAGGACGACGTCGCCCGGCTCGAAGGAGAAGGACTGCACCGCGTACCCGGAGTCCACGTACTGCGTCAGGCCGAGCGGCGGCGCCGGGCGGTCCACCTCCAGGAGGACCGCCCGGCCGCCGCGCAGCAGCAGGGGCGGCGGGTGCCCGCAGCTGACCAGGTGCACGGTCATCTCCTGATCGGGGATGTCGAGCACCGCCGCCGTGGTGAAGGCCTCCCCGGAATCGGCGGCGTCCCCGTCGGGCGCGTCCGGGTCGGCGGCCACCGCGGCCTCCAGATGGGCGACCAGCCCCGGCAGGTCGTGCTCCTGGTGCGCGGCGGCCTGGAAGGCGCCGAGGACCAGGGCCGCCTCGCCGACCGCCTCCAGCCCCTTGCCCCGGACATCGCCGATGATCAGCCGGGTGCCGTGCGGCGTACGGGCGGCGGCGTACAGGTCCCCGCCGATCCGGGCCTCCGCCTCGGCCGCCAGGTAGACGGAGGCCAGCCGCAGCGGGCCCATGCGCTCGCGCAGCGGCCGCAGCACCACCTGCTGTGCCGCCTCGGCCACCGAGCGCAGCTGGACCACCTGCCGCTCGTGGACCTCGCGCACGTGCGCGAGCAGGGTGACGAAGATCGAGATCAGTACCAGGGCGATGATCTGGAAGGTGTGGTTCAGGTCCGTGAGGGTGGTCCTGGCCACGGCGACCAGCGACTGGGCGAGCACCGCCACCGCGCCCACGAAGCCGGTCGTCCGGGGCCCCGCGAAGGAGGCCGTGACGGCCGGGGCGGCAACCAGGAAGGGCCCCAGGTGGACCTCGGGCGGCGCCAGTACGTCGACCAGGGTCACCGCGGCGATCAGGGCGAACGGAACCGACAGCAGCGCGAGGCGGGCTCGTGTCGGCCGGGGGTCCATGCCTCCTGGATACACCGCGCGGAGGGTTCGTGCGCCCTGCCTGGCCGTGGCACCCGCCTGACGGCCGAACCGCACAGTCCTGCGGCTGCCGGTCCGGGGGAGTGGAGAGAGGATGGGAGCACCCGGGCAGCCCGGGGCATGGAACGAGCGGGCCGACCGACCGCTCCCCTTGGCCGTGGACGGGAAGGAGTGGGCCGGCATGAGTACGGCGGACGCCTCCCGGGCCGGTCCCGAACCGGCAGGCCCAGGCCCCTCCACCGGGCCGGGGCTCCTCGACGTACTCGGCGTCGCGGCCGTGGTCCTCGACGAGAGCGGCCGGATCGCCCTGTGGAGCCCGCAGGCCGAGGCGCTCTTCGGCTACACCGCCTCGGAGGCGCTGGGCCGGTTCGCGGCCCAGCTGCTCGTCGACGAGCAGCATTTCGGGATCGTCCTCTCCCTCTTCGAGAAGGTGATGGCCGGCGGTGGACCATGGGCGGGGGTCTTCCCCGTCCTGCGCAAGGACGGCAGCACCCGACTGGCCGAATTCCGCAACATGCGGCTGGAGGACCAGCAGGGCCGGCGCTACGCTCTGGGCATCGCCTCCGACCAGGCCACACTGCGGCGCGTGGAACGCGACCTGGCCCTGTCGATGCGGCTGGTCGCCCAGTCCCCGATCGGCCTGGCCGTCCTGGACACCGACCTGCGCTACGTCCTGGTCAACCCCGCCCTCGAACGCATCAACGGTCTGCCCGCCTCCCGGCACATCGGCCGCCGGGTCACCGAGGCCCTGCCCTTCCTCGACGCCGAGGCCGTCGAGGACGCCATGCGCGAGGTCCTGAGCAGCGGCTCACCGCAGCTGAACCGGTTCACCACCGGTCGTACGCCGGCCGCCCCCGGCGAGGACCGCGCCTGGTCGGTCTCCCTGTACCGGCTTGAGGACCCGGCGGGCAAACCCATAGGGGTCGCGGCCTCCGTCGTGGACGTCACCGAGCAGCACAAGGCGTCGACCGCCATCGCCATGGCCCGTCAGCGGCTCGCGCTGATCGCCGACGCGTCCGTGCGCATCGGGACCACCCTCGACCTCTGGGTCACGGCCCGGGAGCTGGGCGACATCGCCGTCCCGCAGCTCGCCGACGTCGCCACCGTCGACGTCCTCGACTCCGTCCTCGGCGACCACCCGCCCGGCGGCGAGACCGAGGGGACCGTCCAGTTCCGCGCCCTGGCCATCAAGGCGGCGCGACCCACCCCCGCCACCCGCGCGGCCGACCCCGTCGGCACCCTCGCGCGCTACGACTCCACCCGGCTGGTCACCCAGTGCGTCCGCACCGGCCGTCCGATCCTGCGGGCGCACGTGAGCCCCGGGAGACTGGGGGGCATCGCCCGGGACAGCGAGGCTGCCGCCCTCCTCGCGGAGGCCGGCCTCCATTCGTACCTCGCCGTGCCCCTGATCGCCCGCGGCGAGGTCATCGGCGTCATGGGCCTGCAACGCACCGACAACCCGCTGCCGTTCGACCACGACGACCTCCTGCTCGCCAGCGAGCTGGCGGCGCGGGCCGCCGTCTGCATCGACAACGCCCGTTGGTACCAGAGACAGCGTCACGCCGCCCTCACCCTCCAGCGCCACCTGCTGCCCCACCACCCCACCCCCACCCCGGGCCTGGAGATCGCCTACCGGTACCAGCCCGCCGCGGCGGTCGGCGAGGTCGGCGGCGACTGGTTCGACGTCATCCCGCTGCCCGACGACAAGACCGCCCTGGTCGTCGGGGACGTCATGGGCAGCGGCATCAACGCCGCCGCCACCATGGGCCAACTCCGCACCGCCGCCCGCACCCTGGCCGAACTCGACCTCGACCCCGCGGTGGTCCTGACCCGGCTCGACCACACCACCACCGGCCTCGGCCACACGATGGCCACCTGCGTGATCGCCGTGTACGACCCCCACCACGGCAGGTGCCGCATCGCCACCGCCGGCCACCTGCCCCCCGTACGCACCCGGCCCGGGCACGAGCCCGAACTCCTCGACCTGCCCACCGGGGCACCCCTGGGCGTCGGCGGGGTCCCCTTCGAGGCCTCCACCCTCGACCTGGGCATCGGCGACGAACTGGTCCTCTACACCGACGGCCTCGTCGAAACCCGCGACCAGGACATCGACATCCGGCTGCAGGCCCTCACCGCACTGCTCGGCGACCCGGGCCGTCCGCTGGAGGACACCTGCGACCTGCTCCTGCGCACCCTGCGCCAGCCCGACGACCGCGACGACGTCGCCCTCCTCATCGCGCGCGGCAGGCCGCTGCCGGCGGCGGACCCGGAGCGGGACCAGGCTCGCTGAGCGGGTCGGCACGGTACCAGCCTTTCGAGGCCTTGCCCGGATGTTTGTCCATTCGTGATGGTCCTTCCGCACGGGCACCACACAGGGCACTAGCGTCCCTTGGCACCCGGTCCCCGGTCCCCGTACCCAGGAGGCACAGTGCTGTCATTCCGTCGGTCGGCCATCGGCAGCATGTCGGTCGCTTCGAGACATGTGATGGCCACGGGCGTCGTCATCGGCGCCCTCGCCTTCACCCTGATCGCGTTGCTGATCCCCGTGCAGAAGTTCGGCGGCTCGGCCGCCGCAGCCGGCCCGGCCGCCACCGGCGACGACGACGGCGCCGGCACACTGAGCACGGCCTTCGGCCCCCTGACCCCGCAGGACCGCGACTTCGTCCGCAAGGTGCGGCTCGCCGGACTGTGGGAGCTGCCCGCCGGACGGCAGGCCCTGCAGCGGGGCAAACGCCCCGCGATCCGCACCGCCGGGGAGCACCTCGTCGAAGGCCACACCGAACTGGACCGGCGCGTCATGGAGGTGGGCCAGGCCCTCGGCGTCGAACTGCCGAACCGGCCCTCCGCCCAGCAGCAGGGCTGGCTCGACCAGCTCGACGCGGCCCAAGGCCCCCAGTACGAAGCGCTGTTCATCCAGCTGCTGCGCCGGGCGCACGGCAAGGTGTTCGCGCTGGTCGCCCAAGTACGGGCCCAGACCCGCAACTCCATGGTCCGGGCCCTGGCCACCGACGCCAACGCGACCGTCCTGGACCACATCACGGTCCTCGAAGCCAGCGGGCTGGTCGACTTCGACGGCCTCGCGGACACCCCGCCGTCCCCTTCCGCCCCTCTTTCCCGACCGACGAAGTGAAGTGATCGCATGAGTCAAAAGGGCCACAAACGCCGTCTACGGCCTGCGCACAAGGCCCTCGCCGTGATGTCCGCCCTCGTCCTGGGCGGCGGCGGGGCCGTGATCGTCGCCCAAGGCGCCTTCGCCGGGCAGGACGCCGCGGCGGCGCCGGTGACCGCCACCATCGACTGCCCCGACGTGGGCGACCGGTTGCGCACCGTACCCGACCAGGCCCGGCCCGCGGTGGACGAGAAGCTCGCGCAGCTCGACACCCAGGTCGCCGACGCCTACCGGCAGCTCTCCTCCGGCCGGGCCCGCGGTGACGCCCTGCTCGGCGGCCTGAAGGACCAGCGGGGCAAGACGATCGCCTCGCTCTCCGACGCGATCGGGCAGGCGGGCGACGCCCGTCCCGAAGGGCTGGACGCGCTCAGCGCCTGCAGCATGAAGGAGGCCCCCGCCGCGGACCCGGCGGACGATCCGGGCGCGGGCGGCGACGTGCAGGGCTTCGCGGCACAGGGCGCCGCCGCGCAGCAGGACGGCGCCCGGCAGGGCAAGGGCGGCCCCGCCCGCAGCGACTTCGTCTCCATCGGCACCGTACGGCCGAACGTCCGCAAGCCGGCGAACCGCTCGGGCGCGTCCACCGGGTCCTTCTCGGTGCAGTGCGGGCGCAACGAGAACGGCCACTTCAACCCCGACAACGTCATCGTCGCGCCCGGCGTGAGCAACGGCGCCCACCACATGCACGACTACGTGGGCAACAAGACCACGGACGCCTTCTCCACCAACAACAGCCTCGCGGCGTCCGGCACCACCTGCACCAACGGCGACCAGTCCACCTACTACTGGCCCGTGCTGCGCCTGCGGGACGGCCGGGCGGAACGGGACGCCAAGGCGCCCGGCGGCGGACAGGACGCGAACGTCGGGACGATCCTGCGGCCGAAGCAGGTGACCATCGACTTCAAGGGCAGTCCGGTCGGCAAGGTGGTGGCCATGCCCCGCTTCCTGCGCATCATCACGGGAGACGCCAAGGCCTTCACCAACGGCCCCGGCAACGCCAACGCCTCGTGGAGCTGCACCGGCTTCGAGAACCGCCAGTTGAAGGACAAGTACCCGGTCTGCCCCAAGGGCAGTGACGTGGTCCGGACCTTCACCTTCCAGAGCTGCTGGGACGGCAAGAACATCGACAGCGCCAACCACCGCACCCACGTGGCCTTCGCCAACCGGGACGGCTCCTGCAAGGCCGGCTTCAAGGCCCTCCCGCAGCTGGTCCAGCGGATCACCTACAGCGTGCCGCCGGGCTCGCGCTTCGCCGTCGACAGCTTTCCGGAGCAGCTGCACAAGCCGGTGACCGACCACGGCGACTTCATCAACGTCATGTCGGACGGCCTGATGGACAAGGCGGTGCGCTGCATCAACGACGGGCGCGCCTGCCGCTGAGACCCTCGGGGCGGCGCTCTCCTCCTACCTCCCCGGCTCCGCCCCGAGAGCGGTGCCGGTCCGAAGCCGACTTCGGACACCTGGTGGACTCGGTCTTCCGCGTGCAGGACGGGGACGCGGTG